>DATLGV010000582.1:0-5261 GCA_035540275.1 Acidovorax sp.
AAAGCCTGAGGAGTCCACCATGCAGCTGTGCGGATTCAACGTCGGCCTTCAACATCGCTTTTTCCTGATCGCGGGCACCTGTTCCATTGAAGGCCTGGAGATGTCGCTGGACGTCGCGGGCCAGCTCAAGGAGGCCTGCACAGCCCTGGGCATCCCGCTGATCTACAAAGGCTCCTTCGACAAGGCCAACCGCTCTTCCGGCACCAGCAAGCGCGGCGTGGGGCTGGAAGCGGGCCTGAAGATATTGGACGAAGTACGCCGCCAGCTGCAGCTGCCCATCCTGACCGATGTGCACGACACCTCGCACGTGGCCGAAGTGGCCAGCGTGGTGGACGTGCTGCAAACGCCCGCGTTCCTGTGCCGCCAGACGGATTTCATCCGCGCCGTGGCACAAAGCGGCAAGCCGGTCAACATCAAGAAGGGCCAGTTCCTCGCGCCCTGGGACATGAAGAACGTCATTGACAAGGCCCGGTCGGCAGCAGCAGAGGTGGGTCTGTCGGAAGACCGGTTCCTGGCCTGCGAGCGCGGTGTGAGCTTTGGCTACAACAACCTCGTGGCCGACATGACCAGCCTGGCCGAGATGCGCAACTCTGGCGCGCCCGTGGTGTTCGATGTGACCCACTCGGTGCAAAAGCCCGGCGGCCTGGGCGCCGTGAGCGGCGGCGCGCGCGACATGGTGCCCGTGCTGGCGCGTGCCGGCGTGGCCGTGGGCGTGGCCGGCCTGTTCATGGAAACCCACCCCCGCCCCGCCGAGGCGTGGTCGGACGGCCCCAACGCCGTGCCGCTCAAGCACATGAAGGCGCTGCTGGAGACCTTGGTGGCACTGGACGACGTCACCAAGAAAAACGGATTCCTCGAAAACAACTTTGGAGCTTGAGACATGAGCAGTGGTTACGTCATCGCATCCGTCACCGTCACCAACCCTGAGCAGTACGAAGAGTACAAAAAGTGGAGCACGCTGGCCATGCAGGCACATGGCGCCGAGGTGTGCATCCGCGGCGGCAAGGTGGAGGTGCTGGAGGGCGACTGGAACCCTGGCCGCACCGTGCTGCTGAAGTTCCCGAGCTTCGAGGCCGCGCGCGCTTTTTACGACACGCCCGAGTACCAGAAGGCCAGAGCCGCGCGCGAAGGCGCGGCCATCATGCGCATGGTGTGCGTGGAAGGCGTCTGAGCTCCGCCTCGCAGGCGGATGCTCACCAATTGATAGCTACTAGCGCTTACCAGAAAAGCGCTAGGGCTCGATTTGATTTAAAACTCTGTCAAAGGAAAACCCATGAGTGCCATCGTAGACATCGTCGGCCGCGAAGTGCTGGACAGCCGCGGCAACCCCACCGTCGAATGCGACGTGCTGCTCGAATCGGGCGTGATGGGCCGGGCCGCCGTGCCTTCGGGCGCGTCCACCGGCAGCCGCGAAGCCATTGAGCTGCGCGACGGCGACAAGAGCCGTTACCTGGGCAAGGGCGTGCTCAAAGCGGTGGAATACATCAACACCGAGATCAGCGAAGCCGTGTTGGGCCTGGATGCCTCCGAGCAGGCCTTTCTGGACAAGACCCTGATCGACCTGGATGGCACCGAGAACAAGAGCCGCCTGGGCGCCAACGCCATGCTGGCCGTGTCGATGGCCGTGGCGCGCGCTGCCGCCGAAGAGTCCGGCCTGCCGCTGTACCGCTACCTGGGCGGCATGGGCAGCGTGCAGCTGCCCGTGCCCATGATGAACGTGATCAACGGCGGCGCACACGCCAACAACAGCCTGGACCTGCAGGAGTTCATGATCATCCCCGTGGGCGCACCCACGTTCCGCGAAGCCGTTCGCTGGGGTGCCGAGGTGTTCCACGCGCTCAAGAAGATCATTCACGACAAGGGCATGAGCACCGCCGTGGGCGACGAAGGCGGCTTTGCGCCCAGTGTCGAGAACCACGAAGCGGCCATCCGCCTGATCCTGCAAGCCATCGAAGCCGCTGGGTACACGGCGGGCGAGCAGATCGCCCTGGGCCTCGATTGCGCCGCGAGCGAGTTCTACAAGGACGGTTTGTACGTGCTCGAAGGCGAAGGCGGCTTGAAGCTCACCGCCCAGCAGTGGACCGACATGCTGGCCGCCTGGGTGGACAAGTACCCCATCATCAGCATCGAAGACGGCATGCACGAGGGCGACTGGGACGGCTGGAAGCACCTGACCGAACGCCTGGGCGACAAGGTGCAGCTGGTGGGCGACGACCTGTTCGTGACCAACACCAAGATCCTGAAGGAAGGCATCGACAAGCGCATCGCCAACTCGATCCTCATCAAGATCAACCAGATCGGCACGCTGACCGAAACCTTTGCCGCCATCGAGATGGCCAAGCGCGCCGGCTACACCGCCGTGATCTCGCACCGCTCGGGCGAAACCGAAGACAGCACCATTGCCGACATCGCGGTGGGCACGAACGCCGGCCAGATCAAGACCGGCTCGCTGTCGCGCTCGGACCGCATCGCCAAGTACAACCAGCTGCTGCGCATCGAGGAAGACCTGGGCGACATCGCGCAGTACCCCGGCCGCGCTGCGTTCTACAACCTGAAGTAATGGCCCCCACGGTCGTCCACTGCGTGTGGCTCCCTGCCCCCCAAGGGGGCCGCGTTTCGCCTTGGGGCGGCCCGGCGGCGAAACATAGTTGCAACAGTAAAGGTTGACCGTTGGTCTCCCGCATCGTCCCCGTCATCCTGCTGGCCTTGCTGGCAGCGCTGCACGCCCAGCTCTGGCTGGGGCGTGGCAGCGTGCCACGCGTCAATGCGATGCAGCGGCAGATTGATGTGCAGAAGGCGGCCAATGAGCAGGCCCGCCAGGTGAATGCGCGCCTGACCTCCGAGGTGCACGATCTCAAGGAAGGCCTGGACATGGTGGAAGAAAAGGCACGCAGCGAGCTGGGCATGGTCAAGCCCAATGAGGTGTACGTGCAGTTCACACCCCGTTGAGCCGCCGCGCGGGCCCAACCACCGCGTTGCGCCCCACAGCATCTCCCCCAACAATGCCGACGTGGCAGCGGCCTGCCCCTCTTCCTCTCCGTGCTGCAGCCTGCTCCCCCACCCCCCTTGATTGCCTTGCTGGGCGCCCCCCACACGGGCGTGGAGGCGTTGGCCCAGGCACTGCGGCAGCAGATCGCCCCAGGCTCGGTGCGCATCAGCCTCCACCACCCTCACCTGACCAGCCCGCTGCCCGCAAGGTACCCAGAGCAAGACGCGGTGGCGTTGACTTTGCTGACGGGACTCGATTCACCATGCCCGGCCGAGGAGCGGACCGCGCAAGAAGCTACCGACGCGCGACTGCGCACTGCCCTGGCCGCTGCAGGCGTACCCTACCGCGTGGTGTACGGCGCTGGCGAGCAACGCATTCGCAACGCCCTCATTGCTATACAAAAAATAGCGCCTCAGGCATATTCCACTAGCACAATCGCCGCAAGAGGCATTGAAAATGCTTCCAAGGCCGCCCGGCTGCGGGCCTGGAACTGCGAGAAATGCAGCGACCCCACCTGCGAGCACCGGTTGTTCACTGCGCTTGTTGAGCAGCGCGACACTCCACCGCCATCCGGTATCGCGCCAGACCGCGCCTGAACACCTTCCGCGCAACAGCGCAGGAGCCCCCCCCCGGGGTTACTGGATGCCCGTGGGTCCCGGGGGTTGCGCGGCCGCCGGCGAGACAAAAATCTGCGCGGCATCCACGGCATCAAAGCGGTACTGCTGGCCGCAGAACTCGCAACCCACCTCGATGTCATCACGCTCGGCCAGGATGCTCTCGGCCTCCTCGGCGCCCAGGTTGCGCAGCATGTTGCTCACGCGCTCGCGGCTGCAGGTGCAGGCAAAACGCGGGCCGCTGGCGCCGTGCTGCGGTTCAAAGCGCAGCAGCTTTTCTTCCCAGAACAGGCGACGCAGGATGGTGTCCACGTCCAGCGTCAGCAGTTCTTCGCGGGTCAGGCTGGAGGCCAGGTGGGCGATGCGGTTGTAGTCCTCGTTGTGGCCGATCTGGTCCTCGTTTTCGCGGTGCGAGAGGCCGGCGGCCAGGTTGCCCTCGCCCTTGATGGGCATGCGTTGAATCAAGAGGCCGGCCGCCACCTGGTCGTTGGCGCCCAGCACCAGGATGGTGTCGAGCTGCTCGGACTGCAGCATGTAGTGCTGCAGCACGTCCGACAGGCGCTCCAGCTTCTCGTGACGGTCGCCATGCAGCGGCACCACGCCCTGGTAAGGCTGCTGACCGGGGTGGCGGTCCTTGGGGTCCAGCGTGATGGCGCAACGGCCACCGCCGCCCACATTGACCATCTGGGACAGGCGCGTGCCCTCGGGCACGTCGCCATTCACCGTGGCGGTGGCACGCAGGCTCAGGTCCGACTGCACCTCGGCCACGGCCAGCTTGACGGGGCCATCGCCGAACACCTGGAGCACCAGGGCGCCGTTGAACTTGATGTTGGATTGCATCAGCACGCCGGCGGCAGCCATCTCGCCCAGCAACTCGCTCACGGGGGCGGGGTAGGCGCCCGTGCCGGTGTTGCTGGCACGGCGGCGCAGGATCTCGGTCCAGGCATCGGTCAGGCGCACGATCATGCCGCGCACGGGCAGACCATCGAAAAGAAACTTGTGGAGTTCAGACACGCAGGGGTTCCAGGAGAAAAAAACAGCAGCAGGCGCCAGCGGGCAGCGCTCAGAGGCTGAGAGTTTTTTGCCAGTGCCCGAAAGGTGCGTCAAAACGCCGCTGATCGAGGCGCAAAGCACAGCCATAGCTCGGGCTATGGCGCGCATTTGCAACGACGAGCAGCGGTGTTTTGGCGTGCAAGGCGGGCATAGGCAAAAGACTCTCAGCCGATCTTGTGCAGGCCGCGCTGGAAGCGGCGCGCATTGTCAATGTAGTGTTGGGCGCTCTGGCGCAGGCCTTCGATCTGCTCGGGGGTGAGTTCACGCACGGCCTTGGCCGGGCTGCCGATGATCATGGAGCCGTCGGGAAACTCCTTGCCCTCGGTGACCAGCGCCCCCGCGCCCACCAGGCAGTGCTTGCCGATCTTGGCGCCGTTGAGCACCACGGCGCCAATGCCGATCAGCGATTCGTCGCCGATGGTGCAGCCGTGCAGCATGACCTGGTGGCCCACCGTCACCCGCTCGCCCACCACCAGGGGCTTGCCGATGTCGGCGTGCAGCACGCTCGCATCCTGGATGTTGGAGCCTGCGCCAATGGTGATGCTCTCGGTGTCGCCGCGCACCACCGTGCCAAACCACACGCTGGTGTCCTCGCCCAGCACCAC
>DATLGV010000583.1:0-4347 GCA_035540275.1 Acidovorax sp.
GGGCAGAAGTTTTTCGAGCCAGGACATGGTGTTCTCCTCTTCGGTGGCTCGGCCTGCGGGGGCGCTTGAAGCGCCAGGGGCAGGCCGGGTGGAATCTGTGGCGCGCCGCACCGGGTAGGGTGCGGGCGCGCCGGGCTGCATTATGCGTCCAGGTGTCTAGGCGTCCAGGGCCTTGCGGATGCCGCGCAGGAAGTCGATGGTCAGGGGCACCACCTTGGCGTGCTCCTGGTCTTCAATCAACTGGATGATGCGGCTGCCGATGACCACCGCATCGGCCACCTTGCCGATGGCCTGAGCGGTGGCCGCATCGCGGATGCCGAAGCCCACCCCCACGGGGATGTGAACATGCTGGCGGATGCGGGGCAGCATCTGTTCCACAGCCGCCGTGTCCAGCGCGCCGGAGCCAGTCACGCCCTTGAGCGACACGTAATACACATAGCCGCTGGCCACGCGCGCTACCTGGGCCATGCGTTCGTCCGTGCTGGTGGGAGCCAGCAGGAAGATCAGGTCCATGCCGTGCGCGCGCAGGCTGGCGGCGAAGGCTTCGCACTCTTCGGGCGGGTAGTCAACGATGAGCACGCCGTCCACGCCCGCCGCCGCAGAGTCACGCACGAAGGCGCCATCACCGTGCTTCTGGTCGTAGCGTTCCACGGGGTTGGCATAGCCCATCAGCACCACGGGCGTGGTGCTGTTGCGCTTGCGGAATTCGCGCACATGGTCCAGCACCTGCACCATGCCAATGCCCAGGCTGAGGGCCTTTTCGCCGGCCTTCTGGATCACCGGGCCATCGGCCATGGGATCGGAAAAGGGCACGCCCAGCTCAATCACGTCGGCACCTGCCTCGACCATGCCGTGC
Source organism: Acidovorax sp. (assembly GCA_035540275.1). Lineage (GTDB taxonomy): Bacteria > Pseudomonadota > Gammaproteobacteria > Burkholderiales > Burkholderiaceae_C > Acidovorax. The sequence goes on from DATLGV010000583.1 coordinate 857, forward strand.
ATGAGCGCGGGGGTGATGTCAGCGAACGGGAAGCCGGCGGTCACATAAGGAATCAGCGCCTTGCGGCCCTGCGCTTGCAGGGCAGAGAAGGTGGATGCGATACGGCTCATTTATTTCACCACCTTGATGGGTTGCTCGCCGCCCTTGACGGACTGCCCCTGGCAACTGGGGCGGCAGTAAAAGTCGGCGCCGCTCAGGTCGGCCACGGTGCCGATGTCCTTGTCGCCGCGGCCCGATAGGTTGACCAGGATCGACTGGTCGGGGCGCATGGTCTTGGCCAGCTTCATGGCGTAGGCCACGGCGTGGCTGGATTCGAGCGCGGGGATGATGCCCTCGGTGCGGCACAGGTAGTGGAAGGCATCCAGCGCTTCCTGGTCGGTGATGCCGACGTACTCGGCACGGCCGATCTCCTGCAGCCAGGCGTGTTCGGGGCCCACGCCGGGGTAGTCCAGGCCTGCGCTGATGCTGTGGGTTTCGGTGATCTGGCCGTTGTCATCCTGCAGGATGAAGGTGCGGTTGCCGTGCAGCACGCCCGCGCTGCCCTTTTGCAGCGATGCCGAGTGTTTGCCCGACTCCAGTCCTTCGCCCGCAGCCTCCACGCCGATGAGGCGCGTTTTTTCGAACGGGATGTAGGGGTGGAAGATGCCCATGGCGTTGCTGCCGCCGCCCACACAGGCGATCACGGCATCGGGTTGCTCGCCCAGCACCTTTTGCTCGGCCAACATGGCGGGCATCTGCTCAATGCATTCCTTGCCAATCACGCTCTGGAAGTCGCGCACCATCATGGGGTAGGGGTGCGGGCCTGCCACCGTGCCGATGATGTAGAAGGTGTTGTCCACATTCGCCACCCAGTCGCGCATGGCGTCGTTCAGGGCGTCCTTCAGGGTCTTGCTGCCGGACTCCACGGGCACCACGGTGGCACCCAGCAGCTTCATGCGGTACACGTTGGGGCTTTGGCGCTTCACGTCTTCGGCACCCATGTACACCACGCATTCCAGCCCGTAGCGGGCGCAGATGGTGGCCGTGGCCACGCCGTGCTGGCCCGCCCCCGTCTCTGCGATCACGCGGGGCTTGCCCATGCGCTTGGCCAGCATGGCCTGGCCGATCACGTTGTTGATCTTGTGGGCGCCCGTGTGGTTGAGGTCCTCGCGCTTGAGGTAAATCTGCGCGCCACCCATTTCGCGGCTGGTGCGTGCGGCATGGTAGATGGGAGAGGGGCGACCGACGAAGTGCTTGAGTTCGTACTGGAATTCGGCCAGAAACTCCGGGTCGTTCTGGTAGCGCGCGTAGGCATCGCGCAGTTCCTGGATGGCGTGGGTCAGAGTTTCGCTGACAAAGCTGCCGCCGTAGGGGCCGAAATGGCCGGAGGCATCAGGTTGCTGATAGGAATTCATGGGGGTTCTTTGCAAGTTGGGCATCGGCCGCACGCACGGCGGCAACGAAGCGTTGGATCTTCACGGCGTCCTTGATGCCCTTGATGGGTTTGCCATCGGGACCATCGGCTTCAACGCCGGAGCTGACATCAACCGCCAGCGAGAGACCCCGCGGGCGGACTTGCAAAATGCCATCGGTCACGTTTGCAGGCGTGAGTCCACCAGACAAAACGAGGTGAGAGTTGACGCTTGGTGGAAGGAGTGACCAATGGAATGCCTTGCCGCCGCCGCCAAAACCTTCGACATGGGCGTCGAGCAGGATGGCTTGGGCGTGAGAGTAGTCGTGGGCATATTTTACGAGGTCAAACTGCGCCGCCCCGTCGCCGAGGGGAATTCGGGCGGCACGCAGGTAGGGGCGGGCCCCCTGGTGAGTGGCTGCCAGGCAGTCCTGCGGCGTCTCGTCACCATGAAATTGCACCGTAGCACCGGCAATCATCGCGCTGACTGCCATCACATGAGGAGCGGGCTCGTTCACGAACAACAGCACGGGCGTAACAAACGGCGGCAGGCGCCGTGCCAGCCGTGCGGCCCGCTCGGGCGTGACAGCGCGTGGGCTGGGGGCGTAGAGCACGAAGCCCACAGCATCCGCGCCTGCGGCCACGGCTGCATCCACGTCTTCCTCTCGGGTCAGCCCGCAGATCTTGATGCGGGTGCGAATGTGGGCGGACGTCTGGAAGGGAGCGTGGAGGCGTTGGCTGGCCGCAAGGGCGGTCGGGGTCGAAGCGGGGGCCTGGTTCATGGCAGCCAATCATACGCAGCCGTGCGCTGGGGCAGCCCCCAGGTGGCGTCGTAGACGGGCCCTTGAAAGTACAGCCCGTCGGGCGAGAACGTCGGCGCGGCCACCTTGCGGGACCGGGCGGCAAGCACCTGGGCCATCCATTCAGGAGGCTGCGTGCCCTGGCCGATGGCGATCAGGCAGCCCATGATGTTGCGGATCATGTGGTGCAGGAAGGCGTTGGCTTCGAATTCAAATCGCCAGTAACAGGGGCTCCAGCCCAGCTCCGGGTGCGGCGCGCTGGCGCCCCGCCGCATGATGTCGATGCGTTGCAGGGTCTTGACGGGCGTCTTGGCCTGGCAGGCAGATGCGCGGAACGAGGTGAAGTCATGCTCGCCGATCAGGCAGTCGGCCGCCTGCCGCATGGCGTCATGGTCCAACGGGTGAAACACCCAGCCCACGCGTCCGGCATCCACGCTGGGCCGTACCGGCGACTGCAGCAGCACATAGGCATACCGCCGCGCCACGGCACTGGCGCGCGCATGAAAGTGGCTGGGTACTGCCTGTGCCCATTGCACCGCAATGTCGGGCGGCAAGAAGGTATTGGTACCCCGCACCCAGGACGCAGCGGGGCGGTCGAGGGGGGTGTCAAAGTGCACCACCTGCATGAGCCCGTGCACACCGGCATCGGTGCGGCCCGCGCACAGCGTACTGACCGGGTGCGTGGCAAAGCGGCCTAGGGCCGCTTCGAGTTTGTCCTGAACGGTGTTGCCAGAAAGCTGGCTTTGCCAGCCGTTGTAGGCCTGGCCGTTGTAGCTGACACCCAGCGCCACCCGGGTCATGGGTGGCCCTGGGGGCGTGCTGGCAGAAGAATCAGCGCAAGAACTGGGCAGCATCAGCCCAGTTCGGCCAGCATGCGCTGGGCGCGGGTCTTGAGGGCGCCACTGGACTCTGCCACGACTTCTTCAATCAGCGTGCGTGCGCCGTCGGTGTCGCCAATGGCGTTGAATTCCTCGGCCAGCGCCAGCTTGGTGGTCAGCGGGTCGTCTTGGGCCGCCGCCGATCCATCGTCGGTGAGTTCGGGTGCGGGGGCCGGAGCCTTGGCGGCAGGCGCAGCCATGGGCTTGGAAGGCGCGTTCAGGTCCAGCGACAGGTCGCCCAGGTCAAACTCCATGGGGGCGGAGTCCTGGGGCTCGCCGCTCAGTGGCATGGGGCCGGACGGCGCCATGCTCAGGTCGTCGCTGCTGGGAAAATCCAGGTGGGCGATGGGCGGCGGCGCCATCGGGCTGGGGGCTGCTTCCTGGCTGGTCCACGCTGACGCGGGTTCGTTGGGAATGCTGGGC
>DATLGV010000584.1:0-2469 GCA_035540275.1 Acidovorax sp.
TGCTGCTTGAACTCGGAGAACAGTGCGAATTCTTCGTTGGCGCTGAACTTGTAGCGCGCGGGGTGGGCGATCACCGCCATGCCCCCGGCCTGCGTGATCCAGCGCACGGCGTCGCCCAGGCTGGCCCAGCGGTGGGGCACGTAGCCCGGTTTGCCTTCGGTCAGGAATCTGCGAAACACCTCGGAGGTGTCCTTGCACACACCGGTTTCCACCAGAAACCGCGCGAAATGGGTGCGCGAAATGAGGTCCGGGTTGCCCACAAACTGCAACGCCCCTTGGTAGGCCCCTTTGATGCCCACCCGGGCCAGCTGCGCCGCCATCTCCTGCGCCCGCTCGCCCCGCCCGCCGCGGGTCGCGGCCAGGCCCTGGGCCAGCTGGGCGTCGTTGGGGTCAAAGCCCAGTCCCACGATGTGGACGGTGGTGTCGGCAAAGGTCACCGAAATCTCGGTGCCGGTGAGGTACGCCATCCCTTGGGCCCGGGCGGCAGCGGCGGCGCGGTGCTGGCCGCCGATTTCGTCATGGTCCGTCAATGCCCACAGCTCGACCCCGTTGGCCTTGGCCCGCGCGGCCAGGTCTTCGGGCGTGAGGGTTCCGTCGGAAACGACGGAATGGCAGTGCAGGTCGGCGTTGAGGATGGAGGTCACCGATCCATTTTAGGCTTTGCGCCGCCAGCGCGCCGAGGGCTGGGCCGCCAGCCCTTGCAGTGGTGCTGGTTCCGACGGATATGCGGGTTTGTACCGGTGGCTGCGAGGCCTGCCGAGGCCGCGGGCTGGCGTAGGCTTACGCCCCGCATCTGATGTAATCGAATGTTTCATGCCGGTGAATCTCCGCGCATAACGAACGATCCACGAGGAAAAGAGCCATGCAAATTGACAATATCAGCGTCTCCCGCAAGCTGTGGGGCGCTTTTCTGGGGCTCATGATCGCCATGTTGCTGCTGTCTGCGTTCGCGCAGAACCGGGGCAACTCGTCGATGTCGGCCGCCATGGATGACGTGATCGAGATCGAAGGCCGTATCTCGGCTGCCGTGCGCTGGCGGGGCGCCACCGAGACCGCCGTCACCATGGTGATGGGCGCCGCGGTGACCACCGATTCGGTGCTGGCAGAGCAGTACGGCGCCAAGGTCAAGGAGATCATCGGCAACATCAACAAGGTGCAGGAAGGCATCGTGGCCGCTGCCACCGTGCCCGAGGAGAAAGCCTCGCTCGACAAGGTGCTGGAGGCCCGCAAGGCCGTGCTGGCGGCCACCGCAAAGACCTGGGAACTCAAGGGCGCGGGCGATGCCGTGGCCACCCAGCGGTTTGCGGACGACGAGTTTGCCCCCCTGGTCGCGAAGTACCTCAAGGCGCAGGAGGACTTTGTGGCCACGCTCGAAAAGCGCCGCGACGTGGTCCGCGCAGAGGCCACCCAGCGCCGTATCCAGTACGCCATCACCGGCATCATCAGCTCCATGGTGCTGATGGCGGCGGGCCTGTTTTTGGCCTGGAGGCTGGTGCGCTCCATTGCGCGGCCGCTGAACGAAGCGGTAGAAACCATCGACGCTATTGCAGCGGGCGACCTCACGCGCGAGCTGCAGTCCACCCGCAAGGACGAGTTTGGCCACATGCTGCGGTCGCTGTCGGCCATGTCGGCGCAGCTGCGCGGGGTGGTGAGCGAGGTGCGATCGGGCGTGGACTCGGTGTCGTCGGCATCCATCGAAATCGCCAACGGCAACCACGACCTGTCGGCGCGCACTGAGCAGACGGCCTCGAATCTGGAGGAAACGGCCGCCAGCATGGAACAGCTCACGGCCACCGTGAGCCAGTCGGCCGACACGGCCCGCCAGGCCAACCAGCTGGCCGGCTCGGCCGCCCAGGCCGCGGCACGCGGCGGCGAAGTGGTGGGCCAGGTGGTCACCAGCATGCAGCAGATCACCGACAGCAGCCGCAAGATCAGCGACATCATCGGCACCATCGACGGCATCGCGTTCCAGACCAACATCCTGGCGCTGAACGCGGCGGTCGAAGCGGCCCGTGCCGGCGAGCAAGGCCGGGGCTTTGCGGTGGTGGCCAGCGAGGTGCGCAGCCTGGCGCAGCGCAGCGCCGAGGCGGCCAAGGAGATCAAGCAGCTCATCAGCGCCAGCGTCGAGAACGTGGAATCGGGCTCCGCCCAGGTGGCGCAGGCCGGGCAAAGCATGGAAGAGATCGTGGCCAGCGTGCAGCGCGTGAGCGACCTGATCGGCGAGATCACCGCCTCTGCCACCGAGCAGCGCGACGGCATCGCCCAGGTCAACCAGGCAGTCACGCACCTCGACCAGATGACGCAGCAGAATGCCGCGCTGGTGGAGGAATCGACCGCCGCCGCTGCCTCGATGCGCGACCAGGCGCAGCATCTGGCGGAGGTGGTGTCGGTGTTCAATGTGGGGGCCGCTCAAACCACCCGGGCACCACTGGCGGCACGCCCCGCACCCGCTGTCGCCACCAGCCGCCC
>DATLGV010000585.1:0-6141 GCA_035540275.1 Acidovorax sp.
AGTTGGGGGCGGCGGCCACGGGCACGGTGAGCAGGCCGGTCAGCAGGTTGTCGCGCTCGGCGTTCACGTCGGTCTTTTCCAGCTCGATCTGGATGTCGCTCACCTTCACCTGGTGGTAGTGCAGCGCGTGCAGCGTCGCGCCCGTGGGGCTGGGCACCCAGGCGGTATTGGCGCCGGCCTTGGGGTGGGCGATCTTCTGCTTGAGCATTTCGGCCATCAGGTCGGGCATGGCCCACATGCCCTTGCCGATCTGCGCCTTGCCGCGCAGGCCACAGCTCAGGCCCACCAGCACGTTGTTCTTCTCGTACGACTGGATCCAGGCGCTGGTCTTCATGTCGCCCTTGCGCACCATGGGGCCTGCGTGCATGGCGGTGTGCATCTCGTCGCCCGTGCGGTCCAGGAAGCCGGTGTTGATGAACGCCACGCGGCTCGATGCGGCGGCGATGCAGGCCTTGAGGTTGACGGACGTGCGGCGCTCTTCGTCCATGATGCCCAGCTTGACGGTGCTGTCGGGCAGGCCCAGCAGCTTCTCGACGCGGCCGAACAGCTCGGCGGCAAAGCCCACTTCGGCGGGGCCGTGCATCTTGGGCTTGACGATGTAGACGCTGCCCTTGCGGCTGTTGCGGATGCCGTTCGCGCCGCGGCCTTGCAGGTCATGCAGGGCAATGGTCGTGGTCACCACGGCATCCATGATGCCTTCGGGAATCTCGCGCACCTGGCCCTGGGCGTCCTTCCACAGGATGGCCGGGTTGGTCATCAGGTGGCCCACATTGCGCAGGAACATCAGCGAGCGGCCATGCAGGCGCACTTCGCCGCCCTGGGGGCCGGTGTAGATGCGGTCAGGGTTGAGACCGCGCGTGAAGGTCTTGCCGCCCTTGGCAACCTGCTCGGTCAGCGTCGCCTGGATGATGCCCAGCCAGTTGCTGTAGCCCAGCACCTTGTCTTCGGCGTCCACAGCGGCCACGGAGTCTTCCAGGTCCAGGATGGTGGACAGGGCTGCTTCCAGCACCAGGTCGCTCACGCCAGCGGCGTCAGATTGGCCAATGGGCGTGCTGCGGTCGATCTGGATATCGAGGTGCAGGCCGTTGTGCTGCAGCAGCACCGACGAAGGCGCGGCGGCGTTGCCCTGGTAGCCCTTGAACTGCGAAGCGTCCTTGAGGCCCGTCGTGCTGCCGTTGGCCAGTGACACGACCAGCTGGCCGCCCTCGACCTTGTAGCCGGTGGAATCCTTGTGCGAGCCCGAGGCCAGGGGCGCCGTGTCATCCAGCACCTGGCGTGCAAATGCGATCACCTTGGCGCCGCGCACGGGGTTGTAGCCCTTGCCCTTTTCGGCGCCATCGGTTTCTGGAATGGCGTCCGTGCCATACAGCGCGTCATACAGGCTGCCCCAGCGCGCGTTGGCGGCGTTCAGCGCATAGCGTGCGTTCAGGATGGGCACCACCAGCTGCGGGCCGGCCTGGGTGGCCAGCTCGTCGTCCACGTTGGCGGTGGTGGCCTTCACATCGGCAGGCTGTGGCACCAGGTAGCCGATCTTTTCGAGAAAGCTGCGGTAGGCCACCATGTTCTGGATGGGGCCGGGGTTGGCCTTGTGCCAGGTGTCCAGCTCGGTCTGCAGGCGGTCGCGCTCGGCCAGCAGGGCGATGTTGCGCGGAGCCAGGTCCGACACGATGGCGTCAAAGCCCTTCCAGAAGGCGGCGGCATCGACCCCCGTGCCGGGCAGCACCTTGTCTTCGACAAAGCGGTACAGGGAGGTGGCCACTTGCAGGCCGTGGACTTGGGTGCGTTCGGTCATGGGGTGCCTAGAGAGGAGTGGTGGAAACAGGGATCAATGAAAAACGGTGCCCGCAACAGCAGGCCATGGGCACACTGTATTGCAAATGTTTGTCCACATAAATACGCTGAAAATCTCTAAACCAGTGACTTTTACGCAAAACTGGTGACAGTCCGTAGTCCCCCTGAATGGTGCTTTGGCCCGTTACCCACTACGCTGCGCGCACAACAAACCCACCGGGAGACAAACCCATGCAGGCACCCCTGGACGCCAGCGCGCTCAACGTGGCCCACAAGAACAAGATCGTGAGCGCCGCCGATGCCGTGCAGCTCATCCACGACGGCGACACCGTGGCCACGGGCGGTTTTGTGGGCATCGGCTTTGCCGAGAGCATCGCGGTGGCGCTGGCCCAGCGCTGGGAATCGACCCAAACCCCGCGCGATCTCACGCTGGTCTACGCCGCAGGCCAGGGCGATGGCAAGCAGCGCGGCCTCAACCACCTGGGCCACGCGGGCCTGCTCAAGCGCGTGATCGGCGGGCACTGGAGCCTGGTGCCGCGCATTCAGAAGCTGGCGGTGGACAACCAGATTGAAGCCTGGAACCTGCCCCAGGGCGTGATCACTCACCTGTTCCGCGACATCGCCGCGGGCAAGCCCGGCACGCTCACGCGCGTGGGCCTCGACACCTTTGTGGACCCGCGCCATGGCGGCGGCAAGCTCAATGCCCGCACCACCGAAGACCTGGTGCGCATCCTGCCCATAGACGGGCAGGACTACCTGTTCTACAAGGCCTTTCCGATCCACGTGGGCATCATCCGCGCGACCACGGCCGACGCCGATGGCAACCTCACCATGGAGCGCGAGGCGCTCACGCTCGAAGCCCTGGCCATCGCCATGGCGGCGCGCAACTCGGGCGGTGTGGTCATTGCGCAGGTCGAGCGCATCGCCGAGCGCGGCACGCTCAACCCCCGGCAGGTGAAGGTGCCCGGTGTGCTGGTGGATGCCGTGGTGCTGGCCACCGAGCCCGCGCACCACCACCAGACCTTTGCCGAGCCCTACAGCGCCGCCTTTGCGGGCGAGCTGCGCGTGCCCATGGACACGCTGGAGGCGATGCCCTTGACCGAGCGCAAGATCATCGCCCGCCGCGCAGCGCTGGAGCTGCGCCCGCACCAGGTGGTGAACTTAGGGATAGGCATGCCCGAGGGCGTGGCCAATGTGGCGGCCGAAGAGCGCATCATCGACCTGGTCACGCTCACGGCCGAGCCCGGCGTGATCGGCGGCATCCCCGCAGGCGGGCTGAACTTTGGCGCGGCGGTGAACCCGCAGGCCATCATCGACCAGCCCAACCAGTTTGACTTCTACGACGGCGGTGGCCTCGACATCGCCATCCTGGGCCTGGCGCAGGCCGACCAGCACGGCAACCTCAACGTGAGCAAGTTCGGGCCGCGCCTGGCGGGCGCGGGCGGCTTCATCAACATCAGCCAGAACGCCAAGACCGTGGTGTTTGTCGGCACCTTCACGGCCGGCGCGCTGCAGGTCGAGGCCGTGGACGGCCACCTGCACATCCTGCACGAGGGCGGCGCGCGCAAGCTGGTGCGCGAAGTCGAGCACCGCACCTTCAGCGGTGCCGAGGCGCTGCGGCGCGGCCAGCGGGTGCTGTATGTGACGGAGCGCTGCGTGTTCCGCCTGGTGCCCTCGGGCGAAGCGGATGGCGGTGGCGCGCTGGAGCTGATCGAGCTGGCGCCCGGTATCGATCTGCACCGCGACGTGCTGGCCCACATGGCGTTCACGCCGCGCATCAGCCCCGGCCTGCAGACCATGGACCTGCGCCTGTTCGAGCCCGGCCCGCTGGGCCTGCGGGAGCAGTTGCTCAACCGCCCGCTGGTGCAGCGCTTTGAGCTGGACGCTGCCCGCCAGCTGCTGCACATCGACTTCTCGGGACTGCAGATCAACACCGCCAGCACCATCGACGCCATCGAGCAGGAGGTGCGCCGCCTGCTCGCCCCGCTCGCCGCACAGGGCGAGCGCGTGGGCGTGATCGTGAACTACGACCACTTCACCATCGCCCCCGACCTGGCCGACGCCTACACCGCCATGGTGCAGGGCCTCACGCGCGACCTCTACACCGAGGTCAAGCGCTATGGCACCGTGGGGTTCCTCAAGTCGCGCCTGGTGTGAAGTGGGGTGTGATGCTGGCTCACTATCATTTATGTAGCTGCTCAGGCATGTTGCGCTGGCGCATGAGGCCTGTTTGGCTTCAAAACCGATCACAGGCCGCTCCCGAGTCTGCCACCAGGCCCTCCGCCGCTTTATCCCCATAATCAGCGCCCATGGACAAACTCAAGGCCTTCGAATCGTTTGTGTCGGTGGCAACGCGCGGCAGCCTCACCGCGGCGGCCAAGGCCGAGGGCGTGGCCCCGGCCATCATGGGCCGGCGGCTCGATGCGCTGGAGGAACACCTGGGCGTGAAGCTGCTGGTGCGCACCACGCGCCGCATCAGCCTCACGCACGAGGGCAGTGCGTTTCTGGAAGACTGCCAGCGCCTGCTGTCCGACGTGGCCAATGCCGAGGCCAGCGTGTCCGAAGGCGGCGTCAAGGCCACAGGCCACCTGCGCATCACCGCACCGGCCGGTTTTGGCCGCCGCCATGTGGCGCCGCTGGTGCCGCGTTTTCGCACGGCGCACCCCGATGTCACGATCTCGCTCAACCTCAGCGACCGCGTGGTGGATCTGGCGGGCGAGGGCTATGACTGCGCCGTGCGCGTGGGCGACCTGCCCGACTCGTCGCTGGTGAGCGTGCGCATTGCCGACAACCGCCGCCTGTGCGTGGCCACACCCGCCTACCTGCAGCGCCACGGCACGCCGCGCCACCCCAGCGAGCTGGTGCAGCACGACTGCCTCACGCTGTCGAGCGAGGCCTCGCAGACACGCGGCTGGGCGTTCCGCATGCCGGTCGAAGGCGGTGGCACCGAGGTCATCCACCTCAAGCCCGGCGGCCCGCTCGATTGCTCGGACGGGCAGGTGCTGCACGACTGGTGCCTGGCGGGCTACGGCATCGCCTGGCGCAGCACCTGGGAGGTCGAGGCCGAGATCGCCGCAGGCCGTTTGGTGGAGGTGCTGCACGACTTTGCCGCGCCGCCCAACGGCATCTATGTGGTGTTCCCGCAGCGCAAGCACATGCCGCTGCGGGTGCGGCTGTGGATCGAGCACCTCAAGCACCAGTACGCACAGCCCGCGTTCTGGAAAGGCCCGCAGGCCGGCGGCTGATGGCCCCCGTGGCAGACTGCACAAACTCCATGTCCACCCCGCCCACGCTCCTCGTCGCTGACGACCACCCGCTGTTCCGTGCGGCCGTGCTGCACGTGCTGCGCGAGCGGCTGCCGCAGTTCCGCACGCTGGAAGCCGCCAGCGCCGCCACGCTGGGGCAGGCACTGCAGGACCACCCCGAGGTCGAACTGGTGCTGCTGGACCTGAGCATGCCCGGCACACGTGGCTTCTCGGCCCTGCTGCATGTGCGCGGCGAATACCCCGAGCTGCCCGTGGTCATCATCTCGTCCAACGACCACCCGCGCGTCATCCGCCGTGCGCAGCAGTTTGGCGCGGCAGGCTTCATCCCCAAGTCCGCCCCCGCCGACGCCATGGGCGACGCCATCCAGGCCGTGCTGGACGGCGGCAGCTGGTTCCCGCCCATGGCGGCCGAGCGCTCCGAGGCTGACGCCGAGCTGGCCGCCCGGCTGGCGCAGCTCACGCCCCAGCAGTTCCGCGTGCTGCTGTGCCTGGCCGATGGTTTGCTCAACAAGCAGATCGCGGCTGCGCTGGGCCTGGCCGAGAACACGGTGAAGGTGCATGTCACCGCCATTCTGAAAAAGCTCGCGTGCTACAGCCGCACGCAGGCGGCGGTGCTGGTGAAAAGCCTGGAGACGGAAGAAGGCATGTCTTCCTGATGCTGGGATTTGAATCAAAGCGGCTGCTATCGCCTGTCCATCAAGCGCTGATAGCTATCAAAAGCATAGCCAAGAGCGCAGCCTCTCTATCCGGGCGCAGCGGCTCAGGGGGATGCGCCCTGTCTCAGCAGCGTCTGGCTCACCAGCGCCCGCAGTGCAGGCGCGCGCACCGGCTTGGCCAGAAAGCCCCAGCCGCGCTCGGCGGCCTGGCGGCGCAGGGTGGCGTCGCGCTCGGCGGTGACCAGGATCACGGCGGGCGTCTGGCCCCAGCGCTGGCACAGCTGCGCGAACACTTCGGGGCCGTGGAGGCCCGCGCCCAGGTGCACGTCCAGCAGCACCAGCTGCGGGGCCTGGCCGGGCTGGGCGGCGGCCAGGGCCTCGGGCGCGCCGCCCGCCATCGGCACCGTGCAACCCCAGCGCTGCAGCAG
>DATLGV010000586.1:0-4214 GCA_035540275.1 Acidovorax sp.
GCGGTCACCACCTCGAAGTTACTCCCGCCTTGCGCAACTACGTCACCACCAAGCTGGACCGGATCACCCGCCATTTTGACCAAGTTGTCGATGTCAAGGTACTGCTGACGGTAGAGAAGCAAAAGGAAAAGGAAAAGAGACAGCGAGCGGAATGCAACATCCACGTCAAGGGCAGCGACCTGTTTGCCGAAAGCTCCCACGCCGACCTGTACGCGGCCGTGGATGAACTGGTCGACAAGATGGACCGCCAGGTCGTGCGCCACAAGGACCGTTTGCAAGACCATCACCACGAAGCCGCCAAGCGCGAACTGCACGCTTGATGCGCCAGCCCTGAGCCTGGCACAGCAGCCGCCCCCACCCGGGCGGTTTTTTTGTTGCCTGACGCGCCGTGCTCAGGGTTTTCGCCAGTATGTGCATAATTGTTACCCTTGACCATGAACCGACTCGCCTCCATCCTGCCCTCCGCTCAAGTGCTCGTGAGCGTGGACGCCACCAGCAAGAAGCGTGCTTTTGAAGAAGCGGGTCTGCTGTTCGAGAGCCAGCACGGCCTCTCCCGGGCGCTGATCACCGACAGTCTGTTTGCCCGCGAACGCCTGGGCTCTACCGGGCTTGGCCATGGCGTGGCCATTCCCCACGGACGCATCAAGGGCCTTAAGGCGCCGATGGCGGCCGTGTTTCAGCTGCTCAACCCCATCGGGTTCGATGCGCCGGACGAGCTGCCGGTGGGTCTGCTGATCTTTTTGCTGGTGCCCGAAGCGGCCACCCAGAAGCACCTGGAAATCCTGTCCGAAATCGCCGAGTTGCTCAGTGACTCGGCTTTGCGCGAGAAGCTCAAGGCCTGCACCGATGCCACGGAACTGCACGGCATGATTGCAGGCTGGCAGTCCACGCAGGCTGCCTGAGCTCCGGCACGACACTCCTGCCCACACCGCCTCTTGCACTGACTGAACCGCCGTGAAGCCCAATGTTGTCAGTGCCGACGTCCTTTTCGAGGAATTCCGCGGCCTGCTGAAGTGGGAATGGGTGGCCGGCCTGGGCGCCTCCGAGCGCCGCTTTGACGAGGTGGCCGTGCGCTCCGCGCGTTCCGGCGCCGACTTGGTCGGCTACCTCAACTACATCCACCCCTACCGGGTCCAGATCCTGGGCGAGCGCGAGATTGCCTACCTGAGCAATGCCTCCCCGGACGATTGCAAGCGCCGCATTGCCCGCATCGTGACGCTGGAGCCGCCGGTGCTCGTGCTGGCCGACAACCAGACCGCGCCCGACGCGCTGGTGTCGATGTGCGAGCGCGCGCAGATCCCGATGTTCTCCACGCACGAGTCCTCGGCGTTTGTCATCGACGTGCTGCGCGCTTATCTGTCCAAGCACTTTGCCGACCGCACCACCATGCACGGCGTGTTCATGGATATTCTGGGGCTGGGCGTGCTGATCACCGGCGAGTCGGGCCTGGGCAAGAGCGAGCTGGGCCTGGAGCTGATCTCCCGCGGCAACGGCCTGGTGGCCGATGATGCGGTGGACCTGTTCCGCATCAACCAGACCACCATCGAGGGCAAGTGCCCCGAGTTGCTGCAGAACCTGCTGGAAGTGCGCGGCATTGGCCTGCTCGATATCCGCGCCATCTTTGGCGAGACGGCGGTGCGCCGCAAGATGCGCCTCAAGCTCATCGTGCACCTGGTGCGCAAGGAGACGCTGGAGCGCGACTACGAGCGCCTGCCCTACGAGCCGCTCACGCAGGACGTGCTGGGCGTGCCGGTGCTCAAGGTGGTGATCCAGGTGGTCGCTGGCCGCAACATCGCCGTGCTGGTCGAGGCCGCCGTGCGCAACACCATCCTGCAACTGCGCGGCATCGACACCTACCAAGAGTTCGTCGAACGCCATCGCCGCGCCATGGAGCGCGATACGGGCGGCTAGTCTGCTCTGTATTTGATAGCTGTTTGCGCTTCATGGATAGGCGCTGGCGGCAATTCAGACCACAATCCTTCCAAAACTGGCGCGCCCAACGCCAGTGCTCCCGCGCAAGGGCCGCCCCGCCGCGCCGGGAGCGTCCCCCCTCTGGGGGGAAGACGCCGAAGGCGGCTCAGGGGGGGTCATTTCTTCGCGCAGTCGGCGCACTGTCCATACAGGGCCATGGTGTGGTCCTGCACCACCCAGCCTTTGGCCTTGGCCACCGCATGCTGGCGTTTTTCGATCTCGGGGTCGTAAAACTCTTCCACCTTGCCGCACGACGTGCAGATGAAGTGGTCATGGTGCTGCCCCTCATTGAGCTCGTACACCGCCTTGCCGCTCTCGAAGTTGCTGCGGATCAGGATGCCGGCCTGCTCGAATTGCGTGAGCACCCGGTACACGGTGGCCAGACCGATGTCCGAGCGCTCTTCCAGCAGCACGCGGAACACGTCTTCGGCCGTCATGTGGCGCTGTGCGCCCTTCTGGAAGATCTCCAGAATCTTCAGGCGGGGCAGTGTGGCCTTGAGTCCCGTGCTTTTGAGTTCGTCGATATTGGTCATGGCTGGCTCTTTCGGGGGCGGGCAACCGGCCCAGGGTCCGGAGGGGCTGCCGCTACAATGGGATGATCATATCCTTTGGCCTTTTACCCATGCCCGTCCAAGCCCGTTACAGTGCCCGTCTGGGCCTGGTTGTGTTGATCGGTGCCAGCATGGCTGCCCTGACCGGTTGCGGCAGTCTGGATGGCGCCGGCAGCCGCATCGCCAACATCGTCAAGCCCTACCGGGTGGACGTGGTGCAGGGCAACTTCGTGTCCCGCGAGCAGGTCGAAGCCCTGCAGCCCGGCATGGGCCGCCAGCAGGTGCGCGAGATTCTCGGGACGCCGCTGGTCACCAGCCTGTTCCATGCAGACCGCTGGGAGTATGTGTTCACGCTCAAACGCCCTGGCGAAGAGATCCAGACCCGCAAGCTGACCGTGTTCTTCAAGGGCGATGTCCTGGAGCGCTCCGAGGGCGATGAGATGCCGACCGAAACCGAATTCGTCGCCACGCTGGGTGCGCGCGCTGGTGCCAGGGGCAAGGCGCCCGTGCTCGAGGCCACGCCGGAGCAATTGGCCAAGTACCCGGTCAAGGAGCGCCCCGCGCCGGCAGCGGCCACAACGCCGGCATTGCCTGCCACCACCAGTTACCCGCCGCTCGAAGCGCCCGCGCGCTGAGCCTTGCGGCCCTGGCAGTGAGCGCGGTGCGCTTGCTGCCTTATCAATGAACAGGACCTTTTCATGACCGCGACTTCTTCGCCAGCGGCTCCCGCGGCATCCCCCCTCCGTGTAGCCGTCGCCGGGGCCTCGGGCCGCATGGGCCGCATGCTGATCGAGGCCATCCGCGCCAGTGACGATTGCGTGCTGGCCGGTGCGCTGGACGTGGCCGCCAGCCCCGCCATCGGTTCGGACGCGACCGCCTTTCTGGGCTATGCTAGCGGTGTGGCCATCACGGCCGATGTGGCGGCCGGCCTGAAGAACGCCGAGGTGCTGATCGACTTCACCCGCCCCGAAGGCACGCTGGCCCATCTGGCCGTGTGCAGCCAGCTGGGTGTGAAGGCCGTCATCGGCACGACCGGCTTCACCGATGCGCAGAAGGCCGAGATTGCTGCTTTTGCCCAGCGCACGGCCATCGTCATGGCGCCCAACATGAGCGTGGGAGTCAATGTCACGCTCAAGCTGCTGCAGATGGCTGCCAAGGCCATGGCCACAGGCTATGACATCGAGATCATCGAAGCCCACCACCGCCACAAGGTGGACGCGCCTTCCGGCACTGCGCTCAAGATGGGCGAGGTGATTGCCGATGCCATGGGCCGCGACCTCAAGGACTGCGCCGTGTACGCCCGGGAGGGCGTCACGGGCGAGCGCGATCCGTCCAGCATCGGCTTTGCCACCATCCGGGGCGGCGACATCGTGGGCGACCACACCGTGCTGTTCGCTGGCATCGGCGAGCGCATCGAGATCACGCACAAGTCCTCCAGCCGCGCCACCTATGCGCAGGGCAGCCTGCGGGCCGTGCGGTTCCTGGCAGCGCACAAGACAGGCATGTTCGACATGTTCGACGTGCTGGGCTTGAACTGATCCGTCGACCCTTATGGACGCCCTCCACTGGTGGCGCCAGGGCGATGCCGTCACGCAAAGTGCGGCACTGGTTTTGCTGGCCATGTCGGTGGCGAGCTGGGTGGTCATTGTGTGGAAGCTGCGGCTCATGCGGCGCGCCAGCGCCGACGTGGCC
>DATLGV010000587.1:0-3836 GCA_035540275.1 Acidovorax sp.
GCGGTGGCCTGGCTGGGATACGGCGGCCTGCTGCCGTTCCTGGCACTTGCTGCGACGGGCCTGTGGGCGCCGGGCACGCCGTGGTGGAGCGCAGCGCTGCTGGCCTATGGCGCGGTGATTCTGAGTTTTGTGGGCGCGCTGCACTGGGGCTTTGCCATGGCACAAAGCGGGTTGAGCACCCCCGAGCGCACGCGCTGCTTTATATGGAGCGTGGTGCCATCGCTGATGGCCTGGCCTGCCACGTTGTTGCACCCTGTAGCAGGGTCGGTGCTGCTGATCGCAGGCTTTGCAGCGCACCTGGTGCAAGACCACCGGCTGGCTGCGCGTACCTCGCTTCCCGCGTGGTACTTGCCGCTGCGATGGCGCCTGACGGCCACGGCTTGCGTGTGTCTGGCGGTGGGAGCGTGGGCCGCCAGCCGTTGACGATTCAGCCGCCCAGCAAAAAGCCCGCAGGAGCGGGCTTTTTGTTGTGGTCAGCGAGGCTGCTGATCACCGGAAGCGCGACTGGGGCACCGTGTGCAGATCGCCGTCCAGGCCGCTCACGTAGTTGGCCAAAGCCTTCAGCTCTGCGTTGGTGAACTGCTTGGCCACACCGCCCATGATGGCGTTGCCACGGCCCACATTGGCGTTCTTCTCGACCTTGTACGACTTGAGGGCCACGAACAGGTAGTCTGCGTGCTGGCCCGCGATCTTGGGGTAAGACGGGTCGATGGGCTTGGCGAAGTTGTCGCCGTGGCAGGACACGCAAGCGCCCTTCTTGAGCAGCTCGGCCACTTGCACGCTGGGTTCGCGCGATGGCTTGGCGGGCAGCTCGGCGCCGGTCTTGCCGTGTTGTTCGTAGTAGGCCGACACGTCAGCGATGTCCTTCTCGGACAGCGACTCGGCGATGCCGCGCATGGTGGGGTGCTTGCGTTCGCCCTTTTGGTAGGCGACCAGCGCTGCCGAAATGTACTTGGCGCTCTGGCCCGAGATCATGGGCACCTTGTGCACCTCGGGGAAGCTGGCCTGGTAGCCCGGGATGCCGTGGCACCCAATGCACATGGCAATCTTTTGCTTGCCGGCTTCCACGTCGCCCTTGGCTTCCTGGGCGTGGGACAAGGCGGTCACGGAAGCGACAGCCAGGGCAAATAGCGTGGTCAACGTTTTGTTCATTTTGCGCGCACAATCTCGTGGAAGTTCAGCTCTGGGCTCTGATCAGCCGCCGATTATAGCCAGCGCCCTGTCAAGCCCATTCATCAACGATCCGGTGTTTTCCCCCATGAAATTCCAAGGCTCCCAGAACTACGTCGCCACCCAGGACCTGATGCTCGCCGTGAATGCCGCCATCACGCTGCAACGGCCGCTGCTGATCAAGGGCGAGCCCGGCACGGGCAAGACGATGCTGGCCGAGGAAGTAGCCCAGGCGCTGGACATGCCCCTGCTGCAGTGGCACATCAAGTCCACCACCAAGGCCCAGCAGGGCCTGTATGAATACGACGCGGTGAGCCGCCTGCGCGACAGCCAGCTCGAGGGCGGCAGCGACAAGGTCAAGGACATCCGCAACTACATCGTGCAGGGCGTTCTGTGGCAGGCCTTCACGGCCGACCGCCCCGTGGCGCTCTTGATCGACGAGATCGACAAGGCCGACATCGAATTCCCGAACGACCTGCTGCGCGAGATCGACCGCATGGAGTTCTACTGCTACGAAACGCGCGAACTCATCAAGGCCAAGCACCGCCCGCTGGTGTTCATCACGTCGAACAACGAGAAGGAACTGCCCGACGCGTTTTTGCGCCGATGCTTCTTCCACTTCATCAAGTTCCCCGAGGCCGACACGATGCGGCAGATCATCAACGTGCACTTCCCCACGCTCAAGAGCGAGTTGCTCAGCGTGGCGATGAAGACGTTCTACGACGTGCGCAACCTGCCCGGCCTGAAAAAGAAGCCTTCGACCAGCGAACTGATCGACTGGCTCAAGCTGCTGGTGGCCGAAGACATTCCGCTCACCGCCCTGCAAAGCGCCGACAACAAGGTGGCCGTGCCCCCGCTGGTGGGCGCGCTGCTCAAGAACGAACAGGATGTGAGCCTGTTTGAAAAGCTGGTGTTCATGAACCAGAGGAACCGCTGAGTGAGCAACGGTAAAAGCCACGACGACACCCGCCAGCTGCTGGTCAACGGCGTAGCCGATGCCGTGGGCTTTGTGGGGGGCGCGCTGCTGGGCTTCTGGCTGGGACAGCTGCTGGGGCTCGACATCTTCGCGCCCGGCTATGGCACGGGCAGCCTGGTGGGCATCGCCCTGGTGGGCCTCGGCGGTGGCCTGGGCCTGCATATTGCGCGGCGCTGGCAGAACAGCCGCCGCAGCCAGCCGACCCAGGATTGACGATCAGAGGGTACAGACCCATGGCTTTTGTAGAACCTGTCACGCTGCGGGACCGCGGCGTCCGCCTGGAGCCGCTGGCGCTGGCCCATGAAGACGGCTTGCGGGCCGCTGCTGCCGATGGCGAGCTGTGGAAGCTGCGCATCACCTCGGTGCCCGAGCCGCAGGACACCCGCGCGTACATCGAAGCCGCGCTCAAGATGCGCGAGGACGGCCACCGCTTTGCCTTCGCCGTGGTGGAAGACGCCACCGGCAAGGTACTGGGCTCCACCAGCTACCACGACATCGTGCCCGCCGTGAAGCGTGTGGAAATCGGCTGGACCTGGTACCGCCACAGCGTGCAGCGCACCCACGTCAACACCACGGCCAAGCTGCTGATGATGGGCCACGCGTTCGACACGCTGGGCTGCCATGTGGTGGGCTGGCGCACCGACAACTACAACTTTGCGTCACAACGCGCCATCGAGCGCCTGGGCGCCAAAAAGGACGGCGTGCTGCGCGGCCACGCGCTGCGCCGTGACGGCACCATCCGCGATACGGTGATGTACAGCATGCGTGCTGGCGAATGGCCCGAGGCCAAGGCACAGCTGCTATATCTTTTAGAGCGTCACGCGCAATAAACACTAGCGCTGGAGGCCACATCATGCTCATCGACTTCTTCTACACCCTGCGCTCGGCCAAGCTGCCCGTGTCGGTCAAGGAATACCTCACCCTGCTCGAAGCCCTGCAGGCCGGCGTGGTGGGCCCCAAGTCGGACGACGCCTGGAGCCTGGACGACTTCTACACCCTCTCTCGCCTCACGCTGGTCAAGGACGAGAAGCACTACGACAAGTTCGACCGGGCCTTCGGCGCCTACTTCAAGGGCGTCGAAATGGTGGCCGACTTCACCAAGCAGATCCCGGCCGACTGGTTGCGCAAGATCCTGGAGAACGAACTCACGCCCGAGCAAAAGGCCGCCATCGAGAAGATGGGCTGGGACGAACTCATGGAAACGCTGAAGAAGCGCCTCGAAGAACAGAAGGAACGCCACGAAGGCGGCAACAAGTGGATCGGCACCGGCGGGACCAGCCCGTTTGGCCACGGCGGCTACAACCCCCAGGGTGTGCGCATTGGCGGTGCGGGCAAGAACAAGAGCGCCGTGAAGGTGTGGGAACAGCGCGCCTACAAGGACTACGACGACCAGCAGGAGCTGGGCACGCGCAACATCAAGGTGGCGCTGCGCCGCCTGCGCAAGTTCGCGCGCGAGGGGCACGAGCTGGAGCTGGACCTGCCGGACACCATCCGCAGCACGGCCGCCAACGCGGGCTACCTGGACATCAAGATGGTGCCCGAGCGGCACAACAACGTGAAGGTGCTGCTGCTGATGGACGTGGGCGGCACGATGGACGAGCACGTCCAGCGCGTCGAGGAGCTGTTCAGCGCCGTCAAGAGCGAGTTCAAGCACCTGGAGTTCTATTACTTCCACAACTGCGTGTACGAC
>DATLGV010000588.1:0-1678 GCA_035540275.1 Acidovorax sp.
CTGCGAAGGTGGTCTGTGCGGCGGTCTTCACGGTGGCTACCTCATGGTCGTCCTGTGCGCTGCTCGTTTGATTGAATCCTGCATGGGTTTTCAAATCATGGTGGAAATTATGTGCAATATCTAATCATGCCAAACGCCAACCTGAATCCGTGGCCCCACCTCGTAGAACAGCACACCCTGCGGGTGAGCTGCGCAGGAGTTGAGTCCGGGATTGAGGTTGGGATTGCCGGGGTCGCCCGACAATTGGGCGATGCGCCGAATCGAAGTCAAGCAACTGGATTACGACCTGACGCCCGTTGGCGGGCTGGCCTTGGTGGGCCACTACCTGAAGGCGCTGGGGCCGCAGTGGACGGCGCTGGAGCGGGCGCTGCCGGTGCGCGCCGGCGTGAGCAACAGCGACGTGTTGCGCAGCTACCTGGGGCTGCTGGCGCAGGGCAAGAGCGACTTCGACGCGGTGGAGAACTACCGGGGTGACAAGTTTTTCAAGGAATCGCTGGGCATAGGGCTGCTGCCGTCGAGCCCAACGCTGCGCCAGCGCCTGGACGGGCAAGCCCAGGCCTTGTTCGAGCATGTGCCCGGGATGATTGAGCGGCTGCTGGGCAGCCAGCGGCCCGACTACGGCGTGCTGCCCTGCGGCTGGTTGCCGCTGGACGTGGACACCTTCGCGATGGACAACGGCGGCACGCGCAAGGAAGGCGTGGGGCGCACCTACGCCGGGGTGGACGGCTACTGCCCGCTGGCGGCCTATCTGGGCGCACACGGCTTCTGCCTGGAATTGGCGCTGCGCCCTGGCGTGCAGCACTCGGCGCGTGAGACCGACTTCAACCTCGAACGAGTGATCCCGATGGCCCAGCGCCTGAGCGCGGGCGGACCGAAGGCGCCGATCCTGGCGCGGCTGGACGCCGGCTTCGACTCGGTCGCGCTGATGCGCAGCATCGAGGCCTGCAACCAGGCCGGGCAGCCGCAGGTGGACTGGCTGATCAAGTGGAACCCACGCAGCGTGGACCGCGCCGCGCTGCTGGCGCGGCTGGACGTCGACGCCAACACCCAGTGGCACCAGCCGCGCGAAGGCAAGCGCGTGACGGTGTGGGAAGAGGCCCTGCAGATCGAAGACATCAGCCGACCACTGCGTCGCGTGCTCAGGCTGGTCGAGCGCACCATTGACCGACACGGCCAACAGTTGATCGTTCCCGAGATCGACCTCGAAGGCTGGAGCACCAGCCTGAGTGCAGAGCCGTTCAACGCCGAGAAGATCATCGCGCTGTACGCCGACCACGGCACACACGAGCAGTTCCACGCCGAGTTCAAGACCGACCTGGACCTGGAGCGGCTGCCTTCGGGCAAGTTCGACACCAACTACCTTGTGTGCCAGCTCGCGGCGCTGGCGATGGACATCCTGCGCCTGATGGGCCAGCGCGGCCTGCTGGGGCCGGATGCACCGGTGCGCCACGCGGCCAAACGCAGGCGCATCAAGACGGTGATACAGGAGTTGATCTACCGCGCAGGCCGGATCATCGAGAGCGGGCGCAGACTGATCCTGGGACTGGGCGCCAACGACCGGGCGGCCCAGGCATTCGAGCGGCTCAACGGCGAGCTGTTTGCTGCAGCCTGCGGCTGAAGCGAAGAGGCCTGGTGCCAGGCGAGCCCACTCACGGATCCCGAAATACGCGCACCGCGC
>DATLGV010000589.1:0-2520 GCA_035540275.1 Acidovorax sp.
GCGCCGCGCCGGGCCATGATGTCCTGCGGCGCGGCGCTTTCGAGAACCCGCCCCGCATGCATCAGCGAGATGCGGTCGCAGCGCTCGGCCTCGTTCATGAAGTGGGTGGAGATGAAGATCGTGACCTTGTCGCGCCGCGCCAGCTCCACCATCAGGCGCCAGAAATGGTCGCGTGCCATCGGGTCCACGCCCGAGGTGGGCTCGTCCAGAATCAGCAGCTCGGGCTGGTGCACCATGGCCACGGCCAGCGACAGGCGCTGGCGCATGCCCAGCGGCAGCTTCATGGGCAGCGAGCTGCGCACGGCCTGCAGGTCAAACCGCTCCAGCATGGCCGTTACGCGCGCGGGCACCTCGTCCTCGGGCACATGGAACAGGCGGGCATGCAGCACCAGGTTCTGCTCCACCGACAGCTCGCTGTACAACGAAAACGACTGCGACATATAGCCTACGCGCCGGCGCGTGGCCATGTCCCTGGGGTCCACCGGCTGGCCAAACAGCCAGGCCTGCCCGTCACTGGCGGGCAGCAGGCCGGTGAGCATCTTCATGGTGGTGGACTTGCCGCAACCATTGCTGCCCAGAAAGCCAAAGATCTCGCCCCGCTGGATGCGAAAGCTCACATGGTCGACCGCCACAAAGTCGCCAAACCGCATGGTGAGGTCGCGCGCCTCGATGGCGACATGGGCGGCATCATGGGCCTGCGACCGGTCCAGCGGCGGAATCTGCACCGCCTGGTGGCCCCGGCGCTTGGCCTCTGGCAGCAGGGCAATGAAGGCCTGCTCCAGCGAATCGTGGCCCGTGCGGGCCATCAGCTCGGCGGGGGTGCCGGTGGCCAGAATGCGCCCCTCATCCATGGCCACCAGCCATTCAAAACGCTGGGCTTCTTCCATGTAGGCCGTGGCCACGATCACGCTCATGCCAGACCGTGCGGCGCGGATGCGGCCGATCAGGTCCCAGAACTGGGCGCGCGCCAGCGGGTCCACCCCGGTGGTGGGCTCGTCCAGGATGAGCAGGTCGGGGTCGTGGATGAGCGCGCAGCACAGGGCCAACTTTTGCTTCATGCCGCCCGAGAGCTTGCTCGCGGGCCGCGCCAGAAAGGGGTACAGCCCGGTGCTGCGGGTCAGGTCGTCGATGCGGCGGCGCCGCTCGGCCGCGTCGTGCCCGAACAGGCGGCCAAAGAACTGCAGGTTCTCTTCCACCGACAGCGTGGGGTACAGGTTCTTGCCCAGGCCCTGCGGCATGTAGGCGATGCGGGGGCACACCCGGCTGCGGTGGCGGCTTTTGGCCATGTCGCCGCCCAGCACCTCCACCGTGCCCTGCTGCACCGCACGGGCGCCCGCCACCAGCGCCAGCAGGCTGGATTTGCCCACACCGTCCGGCCCGATCAGGCCCACCATGCGGCCCGCAGCCACCTCCAGATCGATGCCATCGAGCGCCACCGTGCGCCCGTAGCGCTGGACCACGCCACGCAGGCGAGCCACGGGTGCCGCGCTGCCGGGGAGGCTCACTGGTCGGCCTTGACGGCGAGATTGGCAGGCCATTCCACCGCAGGGTCCACCCGCAGCCAGGCCACGCCAGGCAGGCCGGTCTTGACCTGATCCTGGTGGCGCAGCAGCAATGCCTTGTCGATCTGGGCGCGCACCCGGAACATGAGCTTCTGGCGCTCGCTGGCCGTCTCCACCGTCTTGGGCGTGAACTGGGCGGTGCTGGCCACAAACGACACGGTGGCGGGGATCACAAAGCCCGGTGCGGCGTCGAGCACAATGCGCACCTCGCTGCCCAGCGCCACGCGGCCCGCCACGGTCTCGGGCAGAAAGAAGGTCATGTACACATCCGTCAGGTCCACCAGCTGCAGCACGCGCGCGCCTGCACCCACCACCTCGCCGGGCTGCACCACGCGGAACTGCACGCGCCCGTCGCGCGGGGCCTTGAGCTCACTGTCGGCCAGCTCCACGTCAATGCGTGCCAGTGTGGCCTCCAGCGCGCGCACGTTGGCCTGGGCGCTGGTCACCTGCGTGCGCGAAGCGCCAATGCCCGCCTGAGCGGCCTTGGCCTGGGCCTGGGCAGCCGTCACAGCGGCCTGCTGGCTGCGCACCCTGGCGCGGTCATCGTCCAGCAACTGGCTGGAGAAAAAACCTTCGCGCGCCAGTTGCTCGGAGCGCGGCAGGCGGCGGCGGGCGGTGTCAAGGTCGCTCTCGCGCTGGGCGACCACGGCCAAAGCGGCTTGGTAATCGCTTTCGCGCTGGGCCACCTGCACCTGCGCACTGCCGATGGCCAGCTGTGCCTGCTGCAGCCGGGCCACCGCCTCTTCACGCTGGGCCTGCAGGCCCTCGATCTGCATGCGGGCCACGGGTTGCCCCGCTTTCACAAAATCGCCCTCGGCCACCAGGATGTCCTGCACCCGGCCCGCAAGCTTGGTGGCCACGGCGATCTCGGTGGCCTCGATGCGGCCATTGCCGCTCACAAAGCCCGAGCCCGGCCCCTTGGGCTGCCAGGGCGCCCAGCGCACGACCAGCACGGCGC
>DATLGV010000590.1:0-1685 GCA_035540275.1 Acidovorax sp.
TGCAACACGCTCTACCGCCCAGGGGGCGGCCAGCCCCAATGCCTGACAAAACAGTGCTTCTTGCATCGGGACTGCTCCTGTTTAACGGGTGTCAAGGGATTGATTTGAACTGTTGCGTTCCACCCGAAACGGAAGAGAGCCCAAAAACAGGTGATGGCGTCCGTCTTGCATGCGTCTGTAGCTATTAAATGGATAGCATTTTTCCGCCAGTGCGTTGACTGCGCGGACTGCATTTTTGCCGCTGCGGGACCGAAAAATCGCTTTTTGGGCCACCGGTGCGACAATAGAGGGACTAGGCAACGCTGAACAAGCCCCTCGCGCACGGCGCATCCCTGGCTCGGGACGGTCTGCGGCGTTGCAAATCCTCGCGATAGCTACGGCTATCGCTGTGGTTTGCGCCTTGCAGCCCCTCCCGATCCAGGGCCCGCCGCATCGCGGAGACTTATTCAGCGTCGCCTTAATGACAAGTTCCTTTTCCAATCTATCGCTGGCAGAGCCGCTGGCGCGCGCCGTGGCCGAAATGGGCTACGAGTCCATGACGCCCATCCAGGCGCAGGCCATTCCGGTGGTGCTTACCGGCCAGGACGTGATGGGCGCCGCCCAGACCGGCACCGGCAAGACCGCTGCGTTCTCGCTGCCCCTGCTGCAGCGCCTGCTCAAGCACGAGAACAGCTCCACGTCGCCTGCGCGCCACCCTGTGCGCGCCCTGGTGCTGCTGCCCACCCGCGAGTTGGCGGACCAGGTCGCCCAGCAGATCGCCCTGTACGCCAAGCACACCAAGCTGCGCAGCACCGTGGTGTTTGGCGGCATGGACATGAAGCCCCAGACCATCGAGCTGAAAAAGGGCGTTGAAGTGCTGGTGGCCACGCCAGGCCGCCTGCTGGACCACATCGAAGCCAAGAACGCGGTGCTCAACCAGGTCGAGTACGTGGTGCTCGACGAGGCCGACCGCATGCTGGACATCGGTTTCCTGCCCGACCTGCAGCGCATCCTGAGCTACCTGCCCAAGACCCGCACCACGCTCCTGTTCAGCGCCACCTTCTCGCCCGAGATCAAGCGCCTGGCCAGCAGCTACCTGCAAAACCCCATCACCATCGAGGTGGCCCGCCCGAACGAGACGGCCTCCACCGTGGAGCAGCGCTTCTACAGCGCGGGTGACGACGACAAGCGCCGTGCCATCCACCAGGTGCTCAAGACGCGGGGCATCAAGCAGGCCTTCATCTTCGTGAACAGCAAGCTGGGCTGCGCACGCCTGGCCCGCAGCCTGGAGCGCGAGGGCCTCAAGACCGCTGCGCTGCACGGCGACAAGAGCCAGGACGAGCGCCTGAAGGCGCTCGAAGCCTTCAAGAAGGGCGAAGTGGACCTGCTGGTGTGCACCGACGTGGCCGCGCGCGGCCTCGACATCAAGGACGTGCCTGCGGTGTTCAACTTCGACGTGCCGTTCAACGCCGAAGACTACGTGCACCGCATCGGCCGCACGGGCCGTGCCGGGGCTTCGGGCCTGGCCGTCACGCTGGTGTCGGGCAGCGATGCCCGCCTGGTGGCTGACATTGAGAAGTTGATCAAGAAAAAGATCGACCTCGAAGCCATCGAGTACGAAGAAGACCGCCCCCGCGGTCGCATTAATGACGGCCGCCGTGCCTGGCGTGAAGCGGGCGAGACGGGTGACCCGCGTGATGCGATTC
>DATLGV010000591.1:0-2140 GCA_035540275.1 Acidovorax sp.
GCCTCGCACTCCATCCCGCCAAGCCCCTGCGCGCCTCTGCAGAGAACGTCTTGGAGGTCTTCCAAGGGGCGCGCAGGGGCTTGGCGGGATGGAGTGCGAGGCGCGGTGCGGCGGTCGAGGGGCGGCGGCGACCCGCGCTCCATTGCACTATCGGGCTGGAGTATTTTGCTTTCTCACCCCATACTGCACCGAGGGGGCGCGCGCAGGAAATGCCACGCAACTGGCAATCTCCCAACCAAGGAGCGGAACATGTCTCACGAAACGGATTACCTGATCGTCGGCAGTGGCGCAGTGGGCATGGCTTTTGCAGACACCCTGCTGGACGAAAGCGACGCACACATCACGTTCGTGGATCGGCATGCCAAGCCGGGCGGCCATTGGAACGACGCATATTCCTTCGTTGCACTGCACCAGCCGTCGGCTTATTACGGCGTCAATTCCACCGAACTGGGGAGCCGCCGTCTGGACACCCACGGTCCCAACACCGGGTTTTTCGAACTGGCCAGTGGCCTGGAGGTCAATGCCTACTTCGACAAGCTCATGCAGCAGAGGTTTTTGCCCAGTGGTCGGGTCAGCTACCTCCCGATGTGCGACTACCAGGGCGAGGGGCGCGTGGTTTCACTGCTGTCCGGCGCGACAACGCATATCCAGGTGCGCAAAAAAACAGTGGACACCACCTATGCCGACATCAGTGTGCCGGCCACGCACACGCCCAAGTTCGCCGTGGGGCAAGGCGTGCGGTGCATCATCCCCAACGCCTTGCCAACGCTTTGGATGAATGCTGCGCGGCAGCCAGTGCCCCAGCAATTCTGCATTCTGGGCGCGGGAAAAACGGCCATGGATGCGGCAGTCTGGCTGCTGCGCCATGGCGCGCGGCCCGACAGTATTCAATGGGTGGTACCGCGCGACTCCTGGTTGCAGAACCGCCTGCATACCCAGCCCGGCGTCGAGTTCTTCAATGAGAGCATAGGGGGCGAGGCCGACAAGATGGCGGCTTTCGCGGAGTCAGAAACCATCGACGCATTGTTTTTGAAACTCGAGTCGCTGGGCCAGATGCTGCGCATTGACCCCCGGCAAATGCCCACGATGTTTCACTACGCCACCATCTCCACGGGTGAGATCGAACTGCTGCGCAGCATCGAGCGGGTCATCCGGATGGGGCGGGTGCAATCCATCGAGTGCGATGCCCTGGTTCTGGAGAAGGGGCGGGTGGCGATGTTCCCCGATACCTTGTACGTCGACTGCACCGCTTCTGCCGTGAAAGCGCTCGCGCCGCAGCCGGTGTTTCAGCACGATCGCATCGTGGTGCAGTTGCTGCGCATGCCGCTGGTCACGCTCAGTGCGGCCATCACCGCCTATGTGGAGGCCCACAGCGATGACGATGCCTACAAAAACCAAATGTGCACGCCGGTCCCGTTTCCCAACAATCTGGCGGGATACGCACGCGCTACGCTGATGAGCATGATGAATCAGCACCAATGGTCCCAGGACAAGCCCTTGCGCAAGTGGATGCACGGCAGCCGTCTCGACGCCTTCGGGAAGATGGTCTCCGAGCTGGACAAGTCGGACGCCGACAAGCAGGCCACGCTGGCTCGGTTGCGGGCCAATGCGGGGGCGGCCACCGCCCACATGGCCAGGTTGATGGCCGCGTGACGCGCGGGGCCGACGCCGTGGGGCGTGCATGGAGGGGTTATTGCATGTGAAGCAGCCTTGAGGGACTGTCCACACTGCAGTGAAGGCTATCAAAAGGAGAGCGTTTTGGCGCGGCTCATGGCGGCAGGCATCCTGTGAACCCCTTCGGCCCCGCCGCCGACATGTCGGCCAGCGTCATGGCCTCCAGCCGGTCGTTCTGCCCTGGCATCTTGGTCAGCCGCTGGCCGTTTTGCCAGCGCCATTGTTTGCCGTCAAAGCTGTAGATGAAGGTGTGGGTGCGGTTGGACAACAGATGCGCGGGTGTGAGGGTGATGGCCTGGGCGGCGGCTTCGGTGGGCGCGCGGGCCTGGGCCTCGTTGTCCTTGATGACCAGCTTGCCCACGTAGGGCGTGACGGCGGACTCGGTGCGGGTGATTTCTGGCTGGACCAGGGCAGGGCTGTAGCCGGTCAGCGTCCAGTCGCCCGCCGCGCCGGGAAGCACATGGGG
>DATLGV010000592.1:0-1918 GCA_035540275.1 Acidovorax sp.
CTTTGGCTTGCGACCAAAGAACCAACCGACCGCCGCCAGGACGACCAGGGCCAAAGCTAACCAGACTGTTCGGGAGGGCCCATGGGCACCGTTGCCGTCGTGGGAGTGGCCATGGTCATCAAGCGCGGCGCCCGCGACCGTGAGGGTGCCGTCCAGAAGGTCGGAGTCATTGCCCGCCAGTACAGTGACCACCATGGGATGGTCACCGGGCGCCGCCAGGGCCTTGAGCATGCTTGCATCGTCGATCGCGTAGTCGCCCATGTCCGCGTGGAACTTGGCAGGCGCCTTGAGATTGCCCGTCTCCACTTCGACCGTGGCGTTGAGCACAGGTTCGTTGGTGGCAAAGCGGTTGATCAGGATGGACAACTCTCCGCCCTGCAGTCGGCCCACCAACTCGAAGGCTTCCGAGCGGGCTTCAAAACTGGGCACGGGGCCGCTGTTGGCACCTGCTTGAGCGGGGGCATCCAGGTGCTCGCCGTTGGGGCCGTGCGCGCCTGGCGCGGCATAGCTAGGTGTACCGGCAAGCACCAGCACGGCGAAGCCTGCTCCCAGCAATGAGAGGCGGGAACGAGAGGGGAATAGATTCAAGAGATTCATGGAAGGATTCCGAGAGATTGCTGGAGGCGGGCGCGGGCCAGGCCCAAAGCCACTTGCTGGCGCGCGAAGCTGGTGTCGGCCTGGGTAGCTGCAGCGAGCGCGCGCAACAACTCCGGCAGCGGTGTTTCTCCAGCTTTGAAAGACCGATCAATGAGCGTGGCCCGCTCCCGCAGGAGTGCCGAGCGCTGGCGCTCCGCCTCCAGTTGCTGCTCGGCCGTGTGCACCGCAGCCTGCGCCATCGCTGCATCAGCAGCCAGCCTCTCCTCAGTTCGCTGTTTCGTGGTCAGCGCTACATCCAGCTCACTCAGTGCGGCAGCTTGCAGCGGTTGGTTACGGCTCGCTGTGCCCAGGGGAATGCGCACGCCGACGCCGATGCTGTTTTGAGCCGACTCACCCCGCCCGGGGATGTCTTGCCGGATACGCAGCAAAAGCTCTGGAGGGTCGCGCCGCGTGGCGGCCACCACGTCCAGCCGCTTGCGAGCGCGTTCCACCGTCAATGCTGCGACACGCGCATCCGGGTGCGTTTCAACGGCGAAGTGCGCCCCACCCGGTGAGACTGCGGTCCCCTCAGAAACCGGGACAGACGGGAGATAAGGCGCCAGGGCTATGCCCGTCAAGGTCATCCATTGCGACTGGCTGGCGCTCAGACGCTGGCGTGCGGCCAACTGTGCAGATTGCGCAGCCAGCGCCTCTGATTGAGCGGCAAGCGCATCCGCGTGGGCCAGATCACCCGCTTTGACACGGCGGCGTACGTCGTCGGAGATCTCCTGCAGAGATCGCACCTGGGCATCCGCCAGGTCGGACTCGGCCTTTTGCGCGGCAATGCCCCAGGCGGCTTCCCGCACCAGTCCCGCGAAATGCAGGCGCCCCGCTTGAACGGCAGCCTGTGACAGCTCTACGTCGGCATCCACAGCAGCGCCGCGTGCTTTGCGCTGTCCCGGCAACCACAGCGGCCAAGCCAAACCAGCCTCGGCCTCCCTGCGTCCCGCCGAGGTTTGCCAACGGTCGTCCCTGTAGGAAAACTCCAGTGCTGGGGGGGCCGCCCATAGGCTGGAGATCGCCACCCGTTCGGCAGTAGCCCGCTGTGTCTGACCTTCGACTTCTCTCGCCTGTGTGGCGCGCTGCCATGCAGCCTCGACAGCTTGTGCCAGTGTTGGAGCCACGGGCGATGCCGTGGCTGAAAGTGATGGGGCGGTATTTGACTGCGCAACCGCTGCGCCAACGAGGACGCAGCTCAAAGCACAGCCTGCGGCACAACGCACCACAAGCCCGGAAATAACAAAACGCACGTGATTCCTGACCGATCAAAGGCGGCAAACCA
>DATLGV010000593.1:0-3185 GCA_035540275.1 Acidovorax sp.
CGGTGGGCGATGGCGATCACGGTCTTGCCCTTCATCAGGCCGTCGAGGCTTTGCTGGATCGCGGCTTCCACCTCGGAGTCGAGCGCGCTGGTGGCCTCGTCCAGCAGCAGGATGGGCGCGTCTTTCAGCATCACGCGTGCAATGGCCACACGCTGGCGCTGGCCGCCTGAGAGCTTCACACCGCGCTCGCCCACATGGGCGTCATAGCCGGTGCGGCCCTGCAGGTCGGTGAGCGTAGCAATGAAGTCGGCGGCTTCGGCACGCTCGGCCGCCTGGTGCAGGTCGGCCTCGCTCGCATCGGGGCGGCCGTACAGGATGTTGTCGCGCATGGAGCGGTGCAGCAGCGAGGTGTCTTGCGTGACCATGCCGATGTGGCGGCGCAGGCTGTCCTGGGTGACATGGGCGATGTCCTGCCCGTCGATGAGGATGCGGCCCGACTGCACGTCGTGAAAGCGCAGCAGCAGGTTGACCAGTGTGGACTTGCCCGCGCCCGAGCGGCCAATCAGGCCGATCTTTTCGCCGGGGCGGATAGTGAGGTTGAGGCGATCGATGACCGGGCGGGCATCGGGGCCGCTGCCGTAGGAAAAGCCCATGTCCTCAAAGCGCACCTCCCCCTGGGTCACGACCAGGGGCTTGGCATCCGGGGCATCGACCACGGTGCGTGGTCGGGTCAGCGTGTTGATGCCGTCCTGGATGGTGCCCACGCTTTCGAACAGGGTGGTCATCTCCCACATCACCCAGTGCGCGTGGCCCGACACGCGCAGCGTCATGGCCGTGACGGCGGCCACGGCGCCCGCACCCACCTCGCCCGCAGACCACAGCCACAGCGCCGTGCCGCAGGCGCCGAGAATCATGGCCACCACCAGCAGCTGGTTGACGATCTCGAACAGGCTCACCAGCCGCATCTGCGCATAGCCGGTGAGCTTGAACGCGTCCATCGCCGCGCGTGCAAACTCGGATTCGCGCCGCGTGTGCGAGAAGAGCTTGACGGTGGCGATGTTGGTATAGGCATCGGTGATGCGCCCGGTCATTACCGAGCGCGCATCGGCCTGCTGCTTGCCCACCTGGCCCAGGCGCGGCACAAAGTACCAGCAGGCCAGGCCATAGGCCAGCATCCACGCGACGAACGGCAGCAGCAGCCGTGCGTCAAACCCGGCCAGCAGCACGAGGATGGTCACCAGATAGATGCCCATGCCGATGACCACGTCGGTGGTGGTGAAGATCATGTCGCGCACGGCGAGCGCGGTCTGCATGATCTTGGTGGTGATGCGGCCCGCAAACTCGTCGGCGTAGAACGCCATGCTCTGGCCCAGCATCAGGCGGTGGAAGTTCCAGCGCAGCCGCAGCGGAAAGTTGATGGCCAGCACCTGGTGCTTGATGCTGGTCTGCCAGGCGACCAGCACCACCGATGCCAGCAGCAGCGCGGTGATGCCGATCAGCGCCCCTTTGCGTTCGGCCCACAGCGTGCCCGGAGACGCGGAGGTGGAAATCCAGTCCACCACCACGCCCAGCACCGCAAACAGCAAGGCTTCGTAGACAGCAATGGCTGCAGACAAGCCTGCCATGGCAGCCACGTAGCCCCGCAGGCCCCGGGTGCAGTCCCACACAAAGGCCAAGAAGGCCTTGGGTGGCAAGTGCGGCTCGGCAGCGGGGTAGGGGGGAAGTCGGCTTTCGAAAAAACGGAACAACGTCAAAACTCCTGGGGCCACGCGGTGTGTGCTGCCGCGCGGGGCGGCAGCCCGCGTGCCCATCCAATCAATACGGAATACGGGTGAGGGCCAGGCGGGACAGCACACTAGACCAGCAGCGTGACCACAACGATCACCACGCCCAGCGCCAGGTTCACGCCCACCCAGCTGCGGATGCTGCCCAGGGCCTTGGCGCCGCTGGGCCAGTCCGAGGCCGCCACGGCGCGCTGCAGGCGCCGGAACAGTGCAAAGCGGATATGGCCAAAGATGGCGATCATCACCAGGCCCAACGTGGCCATGATGGTCCAGTCCAGCGGCATGGAGAACACGCCACCCGTCTGCACGGCCTGCCGGGCCGCGCGGCCAATCATCCACAGGCCGCTGGCCAGCACCAGCACCACGGCGGCGGTCACTGCAGCAAAGAAGCGTTGCAGCACGTCATGCATCAGCCGCACACGCTGCGGCGGCTCCAGCGCTTGCGCGGCAGGCCGCAGAAAGAAGTGGGCAAACACCATGCCCCCCACCCACACGATGATGGACAGGACATGGACAAGCTTCAGGGTGTTGTAGAGCATGGGTGTGGGGGCGCCAGGAGTGTGCGCGGCACAGGGGCATCGGCTGCGGGGCCCCATTGTGCGGCGATCTGCCCCCGGCGGTCAGCCCCGGCCCCAGAACCCCTATGGATCTGCGTGGCCATGCGGGCCGTGCAAGGATGCCTTGGGCCTGGTGCGTGAATCTGACTTGGTCGCCTCCGAACCGGAGTCAGGGGGGGCGGCACGGCCGGGGATGCGGCGATCAGGAATGCTGGGGCACCAGTGCCACCCGCACCTGGTTGCCCCCGCTGCGCTTGGACAGGTACATGGCCTCGTCGGCATGGCCCAGCAGGCGGTGCTCTTCGCCGCCATGCTCGGGGTAGATGGCCACGCCAATGCTGGGCTGTATGCACAGGCGCCGGCCTTCCAGGTCGAAGTCCCTGCCAAACGCGACGAGTATCTTGTCGGCCGCTGCAGTGGCCTGCTCACGTGCCTGGTTCCCTTCGAGCAGCACCACAAATTCATCGCCCCCCAGCCGCGCCACGGTGTCGGACGCGCGCACGCATTCGAGCAGCCGCTGTGCCACCCGCTGCAGCAGCAGGTCACCCATGGCATGGCCCAGGGTGTCGTTGACGTCCTTGAACCGGTCTAGGTCAATGAACAGAAGCGACAGCACCGTCTGGTCGCGCCTTGCACGGGCCAGGGCGGTCTTGAGCCGGTCCAGGAACAGCTGGCGATTGGGCAGGTGCGTGAGCTGGTCGTACTGCGCCATGTGTTCCAGGCGCTCGTACATCTGCTTGCGTTCAATGGCAGCGGCCACCTGGGTGGAGACGAATTGCAGCAGTTCCTTGTCCTTGTCGGTGTAGCGGCCTTGTTCGGTATAGCTCTGCAGCACGAGCGCGCCCAGCGGGCCGCGTCGCGTCTGCAAGGGCGCGCCCAGCCAGTACAGCGGCCTCTGGGTGGC
>DATLGV010000594.1:0-2816 GCA_035540275.1 Acidovorax sp.
CCCCATGATCGTGGAAGGCCAGGTGCACGGCGGTCTGGTGCAGGGCATCGGCCAGGCGCTGCTGGAGAACTGCGTGTACGACCGCGAAACCGGCCAGCTGCTCACCGGCAGCTTCATGGACTACGCCATGCCGCGCGCTGATGATTTCCCCGAGTTCAAGCTGGGCCATGTCTGCACGCCCTGCACGCACAACCCGCTGGGCACCAAGGGCTGCGGCGAGGCCGGTGCCATTGGCTCACCCCCTGCGGTGATCAATGCTGTGCTCGATGCGCTGCGGCCCTTGGGCGTGAAGGACTTCGATATGCCCGCGTCGCCGCATCGCGTGTGGGAAGCCATTCAGTCCGCCAAGGCATAAGGAGACCAACCATGTACGCATTCACCTTTGAGGCTCCTTCCTCCACCGCCGCTGCCGCGCAGCGCATCGCCCAGGGCGGCAAGCTGCTCGCCGGCGGGCAAAGCCTGTTGCCGTCCATGCGGCTGCGCCTGGCCAACCCCGAAAAGATCGTGGACCTGAACGGCATTGCCGAGCTCGCGGGTATCCGCCGTGAAGGCAACGCGCTGGTCATCGGTGCCATGACGCGCCACATGGACGTGGCGGCCAGCAGCGAGGTCAAGTCGGCCATCCCGGCACTGGCCGACCTGGCCGCCCACATCGGCGACCGCCAGGTGCGCGCACGCGGCACGCTGGGCGGCTCGGTGGCCAACAACGACCCCGCCGCCTGCTACCCCAGCGCGGTGCTGGGCCTGGGCGCCACGGTCATCACCAACCGCCGCGAGATCCAAGCCGACGACTTCTTCGTGGGCATGTACACCACGGCGCTGGAGGAGGGCGAGATCATCACCGCCATCCGCTTCCCCATCCCCCAACGCGCCGCGTACATGAAGTTCAAGCAGGCGGCATCGCGCTTCTCGCTGGTGGGGGTGTTTGTGGCGCAGACCGACAGCGGCGTGCGCGTGGCCGTCACCGGTGCGGCCAGCAGCGTGTTCCGCCACGCGGGGCTGGAGGCTGCGCTCAACCAGAGCTTCACGCCGCAGTCGGCGGCCAGCGTCAAGATCGACGCGAGCGACCTGAACGCCGACATCCACGCCAGCGCTGCCTACCGCGCCAACCTCATCAGCGTGCAAACCCAGCGCGCTGTGCAGCAAATGCTGGGATGACATGAGGGCGACCCCGCTACCGTGGTGCGGCACCCGGTGGCGGGTTTTTGAGTGAAATGGGCCGCTAGCGCTAGAAGAGCATGCGCTGGAAGCTATGAATTGGATAGCAATGAACTCGTTGAACGCCGCGCCGGTTCCGGCTTCCATCGACGCCCTGGTGCAGGCCCTGCAGAGCGTGGGCTATTTTGCCGACCGTCGTCTGGCCACGGCGGTGTTTCTGGCGCTCAAGCTGCAGCGGCCTTTGCTGCTGGAGGGCGAGCCCGGCGTGGGCAAGACGGCGCTGGCCAAGGCCCTCTCGGAAGTGCTGTCGCGCAGCCTGATCCGCCTGCAGTGCTACGACGGCCTGGAGCAGCGCGAGGCGTTGTACGAGTGGAACTACGCCGCCCAGCTGCTGCACATGCGGGCTGCGGAAGGGCAGGGCGGCGCCGACATGGCGCAGGTGGAGCGCGAGGTATACCAAGACCGCTACCTCATCCGCCGCCCCTTGCTGCAGGCGCTGCAGGCGCCAGCACCGGGCGCCGTGCTGCTGATCGACGAGGTGGACCGCGCCGACGAACCGTTCGAGGCCTTCTTGCTGGAGTACCTGGGCGAGTACCAGGTGAGCATTCCCGAGATCGGCACCGTGCGCGCCACGGCCACGCCCGTCACCATCCTCACCAGCAATCGCACACGCGACCTGCACGACGCCGTCAAGCGCCGCTGCCTGTACCACTGGCTGGACTACCCCGAGCGCGAGCGCGAGCTGGCCATCGTGCGCGCCCAGGTGCCGGGTGCGAGCGAGGCGCTGGCCGTGCAGGTGGCAGAGTTTGTGGGGCGACTGCGCAGCCAGCCGTTTGCCAACGCCTTTCAGCGCGCACCGGGCATTGCCGAGAGCGTGGAATGGGCCAAGGCGCTGGTGGCGCTCGACACCCTCGTGGTGGACCCCGAGGTGGTGTCCGATACGGCAGGCATCCTGTTCAAGCAGCGCGAGGATGTCGCGGCGCTCACCCGCGACATGGCGGCGCAGCTACTGCAACCCGCTGATGCCGATGCATGAGAGCCGTCCCATGGCCGAGGGCGCGATGTTCTCTCAACTCGGCGATGCCCGCACCGGCAAGCTGGCCGATAACCTGAGCGGTTTTGGCCGCACGCTGCGCCGCGCTGGCGTGCGGGTGGATGCTGCCCGCATGGCGCTGGCCCAGCAGGCGGTGATGCTGGTGGGCCTGCAGCGCGAGGACTTCAGCGCTGCACTGGAGGCCGTGCTGGTCAGCCGCGAGCAAGACCGCATGGTGTTCCGCGAGCTGTTTGACGCCTACTTTCGCAACCCCGACGTCGCACAGAAGCTGCTGGCGCAGATGCTGCCCAGCGCTGAGTCCAAGGCCGAGCCCGTCAAACGCCGCCCGCGCGTGAGCGAGGCACTGGCGCCGGTGCGCGCAGCACGCAACGCGGCACCTGCGCGCGACGAAGACAAGATCGAGTTCGACGCCGCCATGACGGCCAGCGACCTGCAGCGCCTGCGGCAGGCTGACTTCAACCAGCTCTCGGCCAGCGAATACATCCTGGTGGAGCGCCTGGCGCGCGACGTGCCTTTGCCCTTGCCGCACTATGCCGCCCGCCGCACCCGGCCGGGCGTACGCGGCAGCCGCCCGCACTGGCCCGGTGCCATGCACCATGCCGCG
>DATLGV010000595.1:0-4687 GCA_035540275.1 Acidovorax sp.
CCGCGCACGGGGTTGCCATCGTGGTCCACGGTCACGCGCTTCACGGTCAGCGCCAGGTTGTTGTAGCCGGGGCGTTCACCATTGCGTGGGCTGGCCACCGAGTATTGGCGCGCGTGGTGCGGTTTGCCCAGCGCATCGGCACCCGGCGGGATGATGCCAATCGACTGCCCTTCCAGCACAGGGAACGGCATGCTGCCGAAGTCGAGCACCACATGGTGGGTCTCGCTCTCAAAACCCGACTCGGTGCAATTGAAGTTGCCGACCACGGTGGCAGTGGTCGGGTTTTTGGGTGGAAATAGATTGGTGTACGGATGGGCGGCGGACCAGGGCGGCACCGTGGCTCCGTACTGGGCAGACCGAAACACCTGCGTGCCCGGCTCTGCAGGGGCCTCAACGGCTTGTTGCGGTGCTGTCGCCGCTGCGGCGGGTTCTGCACCTGCTGCAACCAGTTCGTGGGGCGCAAGCTCGCCGGGCAGTTCTTCCCAGCGGAGCTGTTCTTCAACGCTGTAGGCCCTGCCCACCGGCACTGCACGCCAGTTGTCGATGGAACCCGTAGGGCAGGGCGAGATGCAGGCCATGCAGCCATTGCACACATCCGCCCGCACCACGTAGTTGTTGTCGTCGTGCGTGATTGCATTGACCGGGCAGGTGGCCTCGCAGGTGTTGCAGCGTATGCAGATCTCCGGGTCGATCAGGTGCTGCTTCAGGATGCCGTTGTCGATCAGCGTGTGGGTTTCCATAGTCATTCTTCGGGCAATGTCTGTCGACGGGTGCCGTGACCTTGCATGCGTTGGCCACCCTCTGTCAATGCAGGGCAGAACCGCATTGCCTGGTCACAGGTGCCGCGATGCCCCTGGGTGAGGCTGGCGCTGGCGGCTCGGCGGCGATCAATTGAAACGCACGTACTCGAAATCCACCGGCTGGCGGTTGATGCCCATGACCGGGGGGGCGATCCAGCCGGCGAACTTGCCCGGCTCGACCACGCGGCCCATCAACGACGCCACGAACGCGAAGTCTTCGGGCGTGGGCAGCCATTCGGCTTTGCGTGCGGTCCATTCCGCCTCGCTCACCACGCGGCCGTCGGGCGACATCTTGATGCCGGCCAGCGCGCCGATCTGGCGATTGAAGGCCTTGTGGGGGACCACCAGGCGGGTGGGGACGCCCGCCTTCTCCAGCACCTTGTTCCACCGGCCCACGCCTGCCATGGAGTCCTTGATGAAGTCGTCGCGCAGCACTTCGTTCAGCGCGTTGAGCATGGGCACTTCTTTTTCCAGCAACTGGCCGTCCTTGACCTCCAGCACCTTGTACGTCTGACCCTTGAGTACGTGGTCGTCGGTGCGTTTGCCTTCTTCGTAGCGGCCCTTGAGGCCCGAACTGTAGAACGTGGCGGCGTTGCTCGACTGGTCTGCGCCGAACAGGTCGATGGTCACGCTGTAGTGGAAGTTGAGGTAGCGCTGGATGGTGGGCAGATCGATGGCGCCGGCTGCACGCACCTGGGCCGGGTCATCGGTCTTGAGGTCGTTCATCACCTGCGCGGTGCGCGACAGCACGCGCGAGATGCCGCTTTCGCCCACAAACATGTGGTGGGCTTCTTCGGTCAGCATGAACTTGGTGGTGCGCGCCAGCGGGTCAAAAGCGCTCTCTGCCAGGGCCGAGAGCTGGAACTTGCCGTCGCGGTCGGTGAAATAGGTGAACATGAAAAACGCCAGCCAATCCGGCGTTTTTTCATTGAAGGCGCCCAGAATGCGCGGGTTGTTCTCGTCGCCGGACTGGCGCTGCAGCAGCGCTTCGGCCTCTTCGCGGCCGTCGCGGCCGAAGTGCTTGTGCAGCAGGTACACCATGGCCCACAGGTGGCGGCCCTCCTCCACATTGATCTGGAACAGGTTGCGCAGGTCGTACATGCTGGGCGCCGTCAGGCCCAGGTGGCGCTGCTGCTCCACCGAGGCTGGCTCTGTGTCGCCCTGGGTCACGATGATGCGGCGCAGGTTGGCGCGGTGTTCGCCGGGCACGTCTTGCCAGGCTTTTTCGCCCTTATGGTCGCCAAAGTGGATTTCGCGGTTCGTATCGCCAGGGTTCAGAAAGATGCCCCAGCGGTAGTCGCGCATCTTCACGTGGCCAAACTGTGCCCAGCCATTCGGGTCCACGCTCACGGCGGTGCGCAGATAAACCTCATGGTTGGTCGATCCCTCGGGGCCCACGTCGTCCCACCAGTGGATGAAGTTGGGCTGCCAGCCTTCGAGCGCGCGCTGCAGCGTGCGGTCTTCGCCCAGGTTCACGTTGTTGGGAATCTTCTCGCTGTAGTTGATGCTGCTCATGGGGTGCTCCTCTGGATGGAAAACGAATGCAGGGCAGGGGCTCAGACGCGCGTCTGGTCAAACCCGGCCTTCTGGCCGGTGCCGTAGACCTTGAGCGCGCCCTTCTCGCCCACGGCGTTGGGGCGGTTGAAGATCCAGTTCTGCCACGCGGTCAGGCGCCCGAAGATGCGGGTGTTCATGTTTTCCTTGCTGGCAAAACGCAGGTTGGCCTCCAGGCCGGTCAGCGCGTCGGGCGACATGGCGGCGCGTTCTTCGATGGCGATGCGGATTTCGTCGGCCCAGTCGATGTCGTCGGGGGCGGCTGTGACCAGGCCCAGTGCGAGCGCCGCGTCTGCATCCAGCGGCCGGCCGGCGGCTGTGCGAACGGCTTCCAGCGGGCCCGCCTCTTCATAGAAGCGGCGTTGCAGGCGGCTTTGGTCATTCACCATGGGCAGCAAGCCAAAGTTGAATGCGTTCAGGGTGAGCGTTGGTGCCTGCTCGGGCGCGTCGGGCAGGGCCAGCATGTAGGTACGGTCCGCCGCCAGCGCCAGCTCTGCCAGGGTGCCGGCAAAAGCAGAGCCCGTCTCGATCAGTGCGAAGAGGCTGCGCGAGGACACATCCAGACGGGCAAAGGTGCGCCGCAGTGCGCCGATGGTCTCGCGCACCAGCCAGTGGTCCTGGTGGGCAAGCAGGACGGCATCGCTGGCCAGCACGGCTTGTGCGTCCCCCTCGGTCTTCAGCAGCCAGGCGCCAATGTCCAGCTCGTTGGTGCGCAGGTTCAGGATGGCGTCGTCCAGTTCGCGGGCCATTGCCAGCGGCCACCAGGCGGCGCCCGCCGCTTCAATGGCGGCCGTGTCTGCGGGTTGTGGCCCTTGGGGCGCCCGGATGCACAGCGTGGCCGTGCGCCGTGCGCGGTCGATGTCCACCGCCACGTGCTGGTAGCGCATGCCGTCGGCATGGTCCTGCCGCTCCACGCGGGGCAGGGCAATGCCTTGTGCGCCGCTGGGGCGGGTGCTTGTCTGCGCATGGGCGGTGGCGCGCTCTTGCACCGTGGCGGCAAATTGCGCGGGCTTGGCAATACGGTCCACCAGGCGCCAGTCCACCGCGCGCTGGCCACGCACACCCTCCACGCTGGTGCAGAAGATGTCGGCCAAGTCGTGCCGCACGCGGCGCTTGTCCGTGACGCGTGTCAGTCCACCGGTGCCGGGCAACACGCCCAGCAAAGGCACTTCGGGCAGCGATACGGCAGACGACCGGTCATCGACCAGGATGATTTCGTCGCACGCCAGTGCCAGCTCGTAGCCGCCGCCAGCGCAGGCGCCATTCACGGCCGCAATGAATTTAATGCCCGAATGTTTGGAGGAGTCTTCAATGCCGTTGCGCGTCTCGTTCGTGAACTTGCAGAAGTTGACCTTCCAGGCGTGGCTGGACACCCCCAACATGAAGATGTTGGCGCCCGAGCAAAAGATGCGGTCCTTGCCGCTGGTCACGATGACGCTGCGCACGTGGGGGTGCTCAAAGCGGATGCGGTTGAGCGCGTCATGCAGCTCAATGTCCACCCCCAGGTCGTAGCTGTTGAGCTTGAGCTTGTAGCCAGGACGGATCCCGCCGTCCTCCGCAATGTCGAGGGACAGCCGCGCAATGGAGCCCTCGACCGACAAGGTCCAGTGGCGGTACTGCGTGGGATCGGTGCGGTAGTCAACGCGTTCGGGAGCGTGGGTAAGGTCTGCCATGGGATCTCCGTGGAGAATTAATGCAATATAGTGCTTGTGATCTGCTGTTGATGTGCATCATCATGCATGTTTTGCGGTGTGTCAATGCATTTTTTTGCCGATGGAAGTCGCGCGGATGTGCAGCGCCGCTGAGAGCTGCGCGCGGGGCGGGAGGGGGGTGAGCGCGAACTGCACAGGCCGCCGTGATGGCGGCTCTGTGCCGTGCCGGGATGACAGTGAGTGCTGCGGCGCCGGTGTCCGGGCTGCAGCCGTTCAGAGGGAGTGCAGGGTTTTACGCTGCGCGGGCCATGGCCTTGCGCACACTGGCACTCAGGGCTTGCAGGCTTTGCTCGGGGGTCTGGCCGGAGGTGTCCACCGTGATTTCGGCCTTGGAATAAAAAGCAGCGCGTCCGTCCAGGATGCGCTTGAGGTCGTCCATGGCCTCTTTGCTGGCGGCCATCGGGCGCATATCGCCCTGGGCCGCCACGCGCCCCATGTGTTCCTCGGGCGCGGCCCGTAACCACACGGTGGTGCAGTGGGCCAGCAGTTCGTTGAAAGTGGCGGGGTCCGACACAATGCCGCCCGGCGTGGCGATGACCACCTCGCTGTGGATCTGTATCGTTTCTTCCAGTGCCCTGCGCTCGTAGCGGCGGTAGGCGGTGGTGCCGTACAGGTCGTGGA
>DATLGV010000596.1:0-3317 GCA_035540275.1 Acidovorax sp.
CATCTGGGGCACGAAATCCTGCGCCGCGTGGCGGACATTCATGGGGGGCACTTTGGTGCCGCCCCTGCGCCGGCGCCGTTTACCACCTGCTACCGGCTGGATTTGCCGTCGCCCTCCGCAGCGTCCCCCGGTTAAAATTGCCAGTTACCAAGCGGTTACCGCCGTATCGCCAGGCGCTACAGCGCCTCGCCCTCCTTCTTCAACCACCACGGACCCCAAGACCATGCCCCTCGTTTCGATGCGCGAACTGCTCGACCATGCCGCTGCCCACAGCTATGGCATCCCTGCCTTCAACGTCAACAACCTGGAGCAGGTGCAGGCCGTGATGGCCGCTGCGGACGAAGTCGGCGCTCCCGTCATCCTGCAGGCCAGCGCTGGTGCACGCAAGTACGCGGGCGAGCCTTTCATCAAGCACCTGATCCAGGCCGCGGTCGAGGCGTTCCCTCACATCCCGCTGGTCATGCACCAGGACCACGGCACTTCGCCCAAGGTCTGCCAGGGGGCCATCGACCTGGGCTTTGGCTCGGTGATGATGGACGGCTCGCTGATGGAAGACGGCAAGACGCCTTCGAGCTTCGACTACAACGTCGAGGTAACGCGCAAGGTGGTGGACATGGCGCACAAGGTGGGCGTCACGGTCGAAGGCGAACTGGGCTGCCTGGGCAACCTGGAAACCGGGGACGCCGGTGAGGAAGACGGCATTGGCGCGGTCGGCAAGCTCGACCACAGCCAGATGCTGACCGACCCCGAGGAGGCTGCGGTGTTCGTGAAGGCCACCCAGCTGGACGCCCTGGCCATCGCCATCGGCACCAGCCACGGCGCCTACAAGTTCAGCCGCAAGCCCACGGGCGACATCCTGGCCATCAGCCGCGTGAAGGAAATCCACCAGCGCATCCCCAACACCCACCTGGTAATGCACGGCTCGTCGTCGGTGCCGGCCGAATTGCTGGCCATCATCAACCAGTACGGCGGCAAGATGAAGGAAACCTACGGCGTGCCGGTCGAGGAAATCCAGGAAGCCATCAAGCACGGCGTGCGCAAGATCAACATCGACACCGACATCCGCCTGGCCATGACCGGTGCGGTGCGCAAGTTCCTGTTTGAGAACCCCGACAAGTTCGACGCCCGCGAATGGCTCAAGCCCGCCCGCGAGGCGGCCAAGCAGGTCTGCAAGCAGCGGTACCTGGAGTTCGGCTGCGAAGGCCAGGGCAGCAAGATCAAGGGCCTGAGCCTGCAGGCCGTGGCGGCCCAGTACGCCTCGGGCGCGCTGGCGCAAGTGGTGAACTGAGCATTCGCACCCGGCCCCGCAGGGCCGCTGCCCAGCCTGGCTGCGTGGTGCTGCCAGGCTTTTTTTTGCCTGTTCGCAGTGGGAGACTGGGGAGTTCCCTCTACAGCCGACAAAGGCGACAGCAACAGGATTTTCTTCATGTAAGCTCGCGGTCAGCTTGCCCACCGGCAGCGCCGCAAGAAGTGTCCGATACCAGGGCGCTTTCAACACATTTCTCACCAGCCACACCGCGCTGGTTGTTGCATGGCAGAAGCCGTCGATGGACGGACTCGGGTGCCGTGGGATGATTGAAGGCGAATTCGTATGAACCTTTCTCTATGACTCTGACCATTTCAAAGTTCCGGCGGTTGTTGCCTGTGTTGGCTGTGGCGGTATTCACGGCAGGGTGCGCACCACTGGCCGTTCCACCCCAGGCCGAATATCCCGTCGGCCGCGCCCGTCTGGTGCTGCCGCCGGGGGCATGGCAGGACCTGGGCACCTCCGACGAGGCCATTGCCGGCTCCGGGGGGCGCATTGCGCTCCAGACCCGCGATGTGGGGCTGCGCAGCGCACAAGGGGCCTGGCTGGCTGTGCTGCGTGTGCAGGCCAACCGTGCCGGGGATCTGAAGGGGTCTCCCCAGGGCATCGGGTACTGCCCGCCTCAACAGGATGTCACCGTGGAGGATGCCGCGGCAGGAAGCCCGGTGCGTGCAGACTGCCTGCGCCTCAAGCGCTGGGGAAGCAGTGCCCAGTGGCTGGACAAGAACCGGCCGGACCTCGTCCAATGGCTGGGGAGCCGCCAGATCGTTGTGAGCCAGCCCTACACCTACCTGAGCTATCGCTATGTGACCGAAGCCGGTGCCTGGGTGACGGTGGATGCCTTGGTGGACCAGCGGCTGCTGCGCCCCGCCACGCACAACAACGAGGAATTCCTGGTAGCCGGCCGACCCGCGCTGCAGTGGGCGCGCGACCTGGCCCAGGCCGTGCGCCTGAGCACCGGCATGGTGGACGGTCACCTGGCCATTCCGGCCTTCCCCTTTCCCATACCTGCTTCCAGGCCCTAGCACTCCATCCCTCCTGCCTGGCGCCTGGCATAACGATTACGAAACTCGAGGAGACCTCTGATGCAGACAAGCCCCGTCCCGCAGCCGCAGCGTATCGGCGTGCCCAGGGAGACCTTCCCCGGCGAAAAGCGCGTGGCCACCGTGCCCGATGTGGTGGAGAAGCTGATCAAGCTGGGCTTTGCCGTCACGGTCGAGTCCGGGGCCGGGGATGCCGCCAATTTCAGTGACGATGCCTACCGCGCTGCAGGTGCCCAGATCGTGGGTGACGCTGCGGCACTGTGGGCGGCATCGGACATCGTCTTCAAGGTGCGCCCGCCCAGCAGTGGCGAAGTGGCGCTGATGCGCGAGGGCACGACGCTCGTCGACTTCATCTGGCCTGCCCAGAACCCCGATCTGATGCAGCAGCTGGCCGC
Source organism: Acidovorax sp. (assembly GCA_035540275.1). GTDB lineage: Bacteria > Pseudomonadota > Gammaproteobacteria > Burkholderiales > Burkholderiaceae_C > Acidovorax. The sequence goes on from DATLGV010000596.1 coordinate 2,745, forward strand.
AAAGAAGGCCACGGTGCTGGCCATCGACTGCCTGCCCCGTACACTGTCACGCGCCCAGAAGATGGACGCGCTCACCTCCACCGCCGGCGTCAGCGGCTACCGCGCGGTCATCGAGGCAGCCAACGCCTTCGGCCGCTTCTTCAACGGCCAGATCACGGCCGCAGGCAAGGTGCCACCGGCCAAGGTGTTCATTGCAGGTGCTGGCGTGGCGGGTCTTGCCGCCATCGGCACCGCCGCCAACCTGGGCGCCATCGTGCGCGCCAACGACACGCGCGCCGAGGTGGCCGACCAGGTCAAGTCCCTGGGCGGCGAGTTCGTCAAGGTGGACTATGAGGAAGAGGGCTCCGGCGGCGGCGGCTATGCCAAGGTCATGAGCGAGGGCTTCCAGGCCGCGCAGCGCAAGATGTACGCCGAGCAGGCCAAGGATGCGGACATCATCATCACCACCGCGCTGATCCCCGGCAAGCCCGCGCCCAAGCTCATCACCGCCGAGATGGTGCAGAGCATGAAGCCCGGCAGCGTGATTGTGGACATGGCCGCCGAGCAGGGCGGCAACTGTGAGCTGACCGTGCC
>DATLGV010000597.1:0-2799 GCA_035540275.1 Acidovorax sp.
TTCAGTGGCTTTTTGCAGAGGTGTGGCCGCCTCAACGGCGGGCTGGGGCCGCAACGGCCAAGGCGGGTGTCGGCATCGCCTGTGCCAGCGCCGCCTGCAGGTAGGCGCGCACGGGCGCGCTCAGCGGCGAGCCGGCCTGCAGCAGCGGCTCGTTGGCCGATGCCGTGAGCAGCTTCTGGCGCAATGGCGCGTCGCTGCGCGTCAGCTGGTCGAACAGCGTGTTCCAGCGCAGGGCGGCAGCCGCTGCGTCGGCGTGGTGAGTGGGTATCTGGCGTGCCAGCAACTGTTGCACGTCGCGTTCCAGCGCCGCCCACGCGGTGTGCGGCACATGGCCCAGCGTGCGCAGGTCGTCGCGGGTCAGGTATTTCATCAGCAGCGCCAGGCGAAGCTCGATGGCGGCCTCCACATAGGCAATCATGTCGCCGGGCGGCGCGTGGTTGCGTCCCTGGGCACTGGGCTCGGTGCGGAACATGTGGCCCCAGCGTTCCAGCAGATCGAGGTCGCCCCCCATCCAGTGCAGCATCAGTGCCATCCAGCGGTAAGCCAATGCCTGCACCTCGGGTGCATCGGGTGGCAGCTGGCGGTCCATGGCGCTGCGCACCAGGTCTTTCACAATGAGCCAGTCGGCCTCGATCAGGCTCCAGTTGGTGAAGATCTGCTTGAGTTCGGTGGTGCTGAAGTATTTGCCATAGGTGGTCATCAGCGCCAGCGCTTCGAGCCAGTTGCCCATGTCGGGTTCGGCACCCGCCATGAGACCGTCGCGCAGCAGGGTCAGGCGCCCGCGCAGTTCTGTGGCCTGGGTGATCTGCTGGTCCAGCGCGCGGATCTGCTGGCCAATGATGCGCTCGGGCGCTACCCCGTCGCCCGCCAGCAACTCGGCAATATCGCTGAGCGCCAGGCCCATCTGGCGCATGGTCTGTATGCCATGCAGCCGCTGCACGTCGGCCTGGCTGTACAGGCGGTACCCCGCGTCTGACCGGCCCGAGGGCCTGAGCAGCCCGACCTCGTCATAGTGGTGCAGCGTGCGCACCGTGAGGCCGGTGCGCCGCGCGAGGTCGCCGACCTTCAGCAGCATGGGATCAGCGGCCGACAGCGATGAGTTCGATCTCGAAATTCAGCGTGGCGTTGGGGGGAATCACGCCACCAGCACCGGCTGCACCATAGGCGATGGCGGGTGGGCAGGTCAGCTTGGCCTTGCCGCCCGGCTTCATGCGCTGCACGCCTTCGGTCCAGCAGGGGATCACGCGGTTGAGCGGGAACGAGGTGGGCTCGCCCCGCTTGTAGGAGCTGTCGAACTCCTTGCCGTCGAGGAACGTGCCCTTGTAATGCACCTTGACCGTGTCGGTGGCCTTGGGCGATTCGCCCGTGCCGTCTTTGAGCGATTCGTAGACCAGGCCACTGGCCGTGGTGACGGGCTTGGAGGTCTGGGCCATGGCGGCGGGGGCCATCACAACGGTGGCGAGCAAGAGGCACAAGAGGTTTCGCAAAGGGGGCTCCTGAAAGAGTGGATCACAACGCAGCCTGCGATCTTATGCGCGTTCGTGCCGCGGCCTGTGGGAGCGGCACCACGAAAAAAGCCCTGGGCACGCGAGCGCCAGGGCTTGGGAGGTCAAGAACCACGGCAGCGGGTGGGCTGCCGGTGTCTTCACGGCCGGGTCAGGCGTAGTCGCTCACCGGGATGCAGCTACAGCTCAGGTTGCGGTCGCCCCACACGTTGTCCACGCGGCCCACGGGCGACCAGTATTTGTTGCTGCGCAGTGCGGCCACGGGGTAGGCGGCCGCTTCGCGGGTGTAGGGGCGGCTCCACTCGCCGCTCAGCAGGCTTTCTGCGGTGTGCGGGGCGTTCTTGAGCGGGTTGTTGTCCTGCGGCAGCTTGCCCGCTTCGATCTGGCGGATCTCCTCGCGGATGGCGATCATCGCGTCGATGAAGCGGTCAATCTCAAACAGCGTTTCGCTCTCGGTGGGCTCCACCATCAGCGTGTTGGGCACCGGGAAGCTCAGCGTGGGGGCGTGGAAGCCGTAGTCGATGAGGCGCTTGGCCACGTCTTCGGCCATCACGCCGCTGGTGTCCTTCAGGCTGCGCAGGTCCAGGATGCACTCGTGCGCCACATGGCCGTTTTCGCTGGCGTACAGCGTGGGGTAGTGGTCCTTGAGGCGGGCGCTGATGTAGTTGGCGCTCAGGATGGCCGTCTCGGTGGCAGCTTGCAGGCCCTCGGCACCCATCATGCGGATGTACATCCAGCTGATGGGCAGCACCGCCGCATTGCCCAGCGGCGCGGCCGAGACGGCACCCACGGGGCTGTCGCCCATTCCGCCGGTGGCATGCCCCGGCAGGAAGGGCACCAGGTCCTCGACCACGCACACCGGGCCGACGCCCGGGCCGCCACCGCCGTGCGGGATGCAGAAGGTCTTGTGCAGGTTCAGGTGCGACACGTCGCCGCCGAACTCGCCCGGCGCCGCGACGCCGACCAGCGCGTTCATGTTGGCGCCGTCGACGTAGACCCGGCCGCCGTGGCGGTGCACCAGGGCGCACAGCTCCTTCACCTGCGTCTCGAACACGCCGTGCGTCGAGGGGTAGGTGATCATCACCGCGGCGAGCCGCTCGCTGTGCTGCTCGCACTTGGCGGCAAGGTCGCCGAGGTCGACGTTGCCGTCGCGGTCGCACTTGGTCACGACGACCTGCATGCCCACCATCTGCGCGGTGGCCGGGTTGGTGCCATGCGCCGATTCGGGGATCAGGCAGATGTTGCGGTGCCCCTGGCCGCGCGACTCGTGCCAGGCCTTGATCACCAGCAGGCC
>DATLGV010000598.1:0-4558 GCA_035540275.1 Acidovorax sp.
GCGTGGAAGCTGTCCCAGGCGGCCTGCTGCGTCAGCCAGAACGCGGCGTCGACGCGGAACACGCGCGCGCAGCGGATGGCGGTGTCGGGCGACATGGCACGCTGGCCGTGCACCAGCTCGTGGAGCCGGCGGCGCGACATGCCGAGCAGCCGCGCGGCTTCGCTCTGGTTCAGCGAGAGCGGCAACAGGCAGGTGCGCGCCAGCAAGCGGCCTGGGTGCGTGGGCACGCGCAGCGGCACTCCCACCGGTGGTTGCACCGGTGCCGCCCTGAACCTGGAGCGGGCTGCGCGGCTCACGTCATTCCTTGAACGTGCGGTGGCCGGAAATCATCGTGCTCACAATGCTCTGCCGGCCCATGATGTCTTCGCGGATGGCGGCGTAGATGTGCAGGATGACGAACAACACCACGCCCCACATGCCCATGCGGTGCCAGGTGTGCACGTCCTGACTCTGACCAAACAGCGGGATCACCCATCCAAACATCCGCTCCTGCCACGAGCCCATCTGCGAGCCCTCGCCGTACAACGCGAAGCCGGTCACGACCATGAAGATCGACAGCATCAGGTAGAAGAAGAACATGGCAAAGCGCGCCAGCGGGTTGTGGCCCACGTACTGGTTCGGCTTCGGGATGAGAAACAGGTACCAGCGCAACATGTTGAACACCTCGAGCCAGTACGCCTTCTGGAACACCGGCACCCAGAACAGTTCCTTGGCGTGGTGGTTGCCCACGAGCGCCCAGTAGGCGCGCCCCACCAGCCCCACGGCCATGATGTAGCCAGCCGCAAAGTGCGCGAAGCGGATGTAGCCCATGAGGTAGTTCGCGCTGGCCTCGCCCGGCATGGTAGGCAGCGGCACACCGATGAAATAGCCGGTGACGCACAGCACCGTGATGGCGAGCGCATTGATCCAGTGCCAGAGGCGCACCGGCACTTCGTACACATAGACCGAGCGGATCGTCTGGCCCTGCTGCAGTTCCAGCGCATCGCGCTCGGCACCCGTGGCGTGGTGAGGCGTGTGTTGGTGTGTGGCGGACATGGTGATGACCTCCTGGAATGAGTGGACTCAGGCCGCAAGCTGCCCGAAGAGATACAGGCCCGCCGCGCTCAGCAGCGCGCCCAGCCCACCGAGCACCACGCCGCTGCGCTCGGCCAGCCAGCGCTTGATACCCATGCCCATGCCCACGCCACCCCCATGCAGCAGCGCCGTGGTGATCAGGAAGCCCGCCGCGTAGCCGGCAAAGCCGCTCTCGGGCGTTTCGGAACCGTGCGCCAGGCCATGCAGCGAAGCGGCCGCTGCGATCAGCCCGAGGCCAATGGCAGGCGTCACGGTGGCGCGGCGCGCGAGCAGCAGCATTGCGCCGAACATCACCACCGAGAGCGACACGCCGTGCTCCAGGTAGGGCACGGTGAAGCCGAGCATGCCCAGCGTGGCGCTGGCGATGAGCACGAGCAGGAACACAACCGGGCCCTGCCAGGCTTTACCAGCCGGCAGCGCCGAGACCGACCACACGCCCACGGCCACCATGGCCAGAAGATGGTCTGCGCCGAAGGGATGCACCAGGCCCTCATAAAGACTGCTGGTGCCATGGCCGGTGTGGGCCTGCGAGGTGCTGGCCAGGCCGGCGAGCAGTGCGGCGGCGATCAGGCCGCGCGTTGTTTTTGCGTTCATGGGAGTCTCCTCGTTGTTCTGGGGTGGATGTTCACCGCACCGTGACGCGGCTCATTTCTTGCCCGTCTTCGCTCATCACGTGCGTGGAGCAGGCCAGGCAGGGGTCGAAACTGTGCAGCGTGCGCAGAATTTCCAGCGGCTGCTCAGGGTTGACCATTGGCGTATTCATCAACGAGGCCTCGAAGGCACCGATCTGCCCCTTGTGATCGCGCGGCGAGCCGTTCCAGGTGGTGGGCACCACGCACTGGTAGTTTTCGATCTTGCCGTCCTTGATGCGGATCCAGTGGCCCAGCATGCCGCGCGGTGCAGCCACCGTGCCCACGCCCTTGGCCTCCTTCGGCCAGGTCTTCGGGTCCCACTTCTCGATGTTGGCGGTGCTACTGTCGCCGCCCTTGATGTTGTCGACCATCTGCTTGAAGTCGTCCATCATCATTTCAGCGGCGTACTGGCTTTCCAGTGCGCGCGCCAGCGTGCGGCCAATGGTGGTCGGCAGGAGCTGCTTGGCGGTGTACCTGGTCTCGGGCAGGCCCAGCGCCTTCGGAATGCCGCTATTGATGGCCGCCGCCGCCTCGTCCACCTGCTGCTTCACGCGCTGGCAATACTTGTTGCCTTGCGTGGCGTGCGCATAACCCAGGATGTAGCGCGACAGCGGGCCCACTTCCACCGCGTGGCCGCGCCAGCGAGGCGACTTGATCCACGAGTATTTGGCCGATTCGTCGAGCTGCTCGATCTTCGTGCGCGTGCCCTTGAAGTTCGGCCCCTCGGGGTTGTAGTTTGCCTCGGTCACGCCGTCCCATGGGTGCAGACCCTTGGTCTCGTCGCCGTACTTGTACCAACTGTGCGTCACGAACTCCTGCACCTGCTCGGGATCGCGCGGGTCGATCTCGTGAATCTTGTTCCAGTCGCCATCCAGAATCACGCCGCCCGGCAACTGGTGCGTGCTGTGGTCGTAAGGCACCTTCTCGTACGTACCGTAATCGGCCACGTTGGTGGCCGACAGGCCGCCACCGTACAGCCAGCCCGCCTGCTTGTAGATGGTGCCGATGGCCAGCACGTCTGGCACGTAGACGTTGTTGTTGAAGTCGATCATTTCCTGGATGCGGGCCTGCACGAAATTCAGCCGCTCCATGTTGATCGGGGCCCCCGCAGCGCCGTCGCCGTCGATGTTGATCGCGCACGGCACGCCGCCCACCAGGTAGTTGGGGTGTGGGTTCTTGCCGCCGAAGATGGTGTGCACCTTCACCCATTCCTTCTGCAGGTCCAGTGCCTCCAGGTAGTGTGTCACCGCCATCAGGTTCGCCTCGGGCGGCAAAACATACGCCTTTGAACCCCAGTAGCCATTGGCGAACGGGCCGAGCTGGCCGCTCTCCACGAACTTCTTCAAACGGTTCTGCACATCACGGAAATAGCCGGGCGACGACATCGGATGCGACGGCGACACCATGTGCTGCAGGTCGCTCGTCTTCTTCGGGTCCGCCTTCAGGCACGAGATCACGTCCACCCAGTCGAGTGCGTGCAGGTGGTAGAAGTGCACCGCGTGGTCGTGCACCTGCAGCGTCTTGGCCATCATCTCGCGGATGAGGTGGGCGTTCAGCGGAATGCGGATGTCCAGCGCGTCTTCCACCGCGCGCACCGACGCGAGCGCGTGGCAACCGGTGCAGACACCACAGATGCGCTCGACGAACGCCCAGGCGTCGCGCGGGTCGCGGCCTTTCAAAATCACCTCCAGACCGCGCCACATGGTGCCGGTGGAGACCGCATTGCGGATCACGTTGTTGCTGTCGAGGTTCACCTCGCAGCGCATGTGGCCTTCGATCCGCGTCACCGGGTCGACGACGATGCGCCGACCGGTGTTGTCCATGCGGAAGCCTTGAGTTTCGTAAGCACCCATTTTTTTCCTCGTTCTCGTCGTGGGGTCAGTCAGTGGTCGGCGGGTGTGCGCTTGTCTTCCGGCTTGCTGGCGTTGTTGTTGTCGCGCACGCGCTTGGCCACCGAAATCGCCGCATGCGCGGCCACTGCCGCACCAACCACACCGGCCGCCGTGCCACCGATCTGGTCGGCGTTGGCCTCGATGCCGAAGGCATGGATGTCGGTCAGGCGGTCGTAGAACGAGCCCTTGTCCCAGAAGCCGTCTTCCGAACAGCCGATGCAGCCGTGACCGGCCTTGATCGGGAAGCTCGTTCCCTCGTTCCACTGCACAGTGGAGCAGGCGTTGTAGGTGGTGGGTCCCTTGCAACCGACCTTGTAGAGGCAATAACCCTTGCGCGCGGAATCGTCGTCCCAGGCCTCGACGAACTGGCCGGCATCGAAGTGCGGGCGGCGGTAGCACTTGTCATGGATGCGCTGGCTGTAGAACATCTTCGGGCGACCCTGGCGGTCGAGCTCGGGCACGCGGTCGAAGGTGAGCATGTATGTGATCACGCCCGTCATCACCTCGGGAATGGGCGGGCAGCCCGGCACCTTGATGATGGGCTTGTCGGTGATGACCTTGTGGATGGGCGTGGCCTGCGTCGGATTGGGCTTCGCCGCCTGCACGCAACCCCAGGACGCGCAAGAGCCCCAGGCGATGATGGCCTTGGCGTCCTTAGCGACGTGCTTGAGCTTCTCCACGAAGGGCTTGCCGGACTGGATGCAGAACATGCCGTCTTCGTTGAGCGGCGGGTTGCCTTCCACGGCCAGGATGTACTGGCCCTTGTACTTGGTCATGATCTCTTCGAGGATCGCCTCGGCCTGGTGGCCTGCGGCGGCCATCAGTGTGTCGTCGTAATCAAGCGAGATCATGGACAGCACAACGTCCTTGGCCAGCGGATGGGCGCTGCGGATGAAGCTCTCGGTGCAGCAGGTGCATTCCAGGCCATGCAACCAAAGCACCGGTGTGCGCGGCTTGTTC
>DATLGV010000599.1:0-6713 GCA_035540275.1 Acidovorax sp.
GTACACCAGCGTGCCGCTGCCCGACACCTGCGGGGCGGTGGGGCCCATCATCAGCGCGCCGCCCGCGCCATCGGCCTCGGGGTCATAGGCAAACACGGCGCCTTCGCTCGGGCCCATGTTCTCGCGGCGCATGGGCTGGCCCAGCACGGCTTCGTAGAAGGCCTGGGCGCGGTCCAGCTGGGTGGTGGGGATCTCGAACCAGGCGATGACGTTTTTCATGGGGGCTCCTTGTGTGTGAAAGAAAGAAGCCCCGATGGTGAGCGGGGGCTGCTGACAGCGGAGTGTCAGCAGCGCGCAGCGGCAAGAATGTCAGAACGGCCACCAGCCCCTTGCAAAAAGGCGCACGCCGGGCCACACGGTATCAGACGGGAGCGCAGGCGGCAGAGCCTTTGCGCAGCACGGGCTGTCGCGAGGCTTTGACGAGGGAGGCGGTGGTGAGGCGCTGCTGTCCCGTGGGTTGCCCTCAGCGCTTCGGCGGCGCGGAAGGGGGGACTGTCAATGCACCGCAGCCGGGGTGCCCGCCATCGCCCACTGGCACGCCAGCTGTTCAGCCAGCTGGTGGCGCAGGGCGTAGCGCCGGGCATACATGGCCCGCTTGTGGGTCGGAATATCTGCGGCTGCGCGCTCGGGCGGTGTGCCGGGCAGATCCCAGTAGCCCAGGCCCCGCCGCAGACCTCCTGCTTCTTGCCACAAGGCGCGGTAGTCAAACGTGAATCCCTTGCCGGGGGCGCGGTTGCGCTGCTTGATCTGGTAGTCGGGGTCGATGCCCTGAATGCGCTCGATGTCCCACAGCTGGCACAGCATCATGAAAACATGGAGCAGCAGTGTGGCAGGGCGCAGGCCATGGGCACGCTTTGTCAGCAGGCGAATGCGGTCCTGCGCGTCCTCGTGGGACTTTTGCAGTCCTTGGAGCGATGCGATCAGCACATGGCGGTTTGCCAGAAACCCGAAGCTCAGGTTGAACAGCGGCACGCCCTGCGCGTCCACCAGCGTGAGCGCCCACAGCCCTTCGTGGCAACAGACGTGGTTTCTGCCCAGGTGAACGGCAAAGTCCTCGGTCTGGCACAGCGCAATGCGCTCGCCGCGGCGCAAGCGTTCGCAGCGCTCGGGCCCAAAGACGGCACGTGCCGCTGCCAGATCGGTTCCGCAGGCGGCGAGGCGGTGCCCCACAGCCCAGCGCCCATCCAGGAATGCACGCCACGGGATGAAGTACAGCGCGGGCTCGTCGCGGAACATGGCCGCCCATTCGGGCAGGCTGGCCAACTGGTGTGCAAACCGCTGGCGGCTTTGCGTGGAAAACCACATCCGCAGGCCATATTTCAAACCCTCGCCCGGCCTCGCAGCGCGCTGCGCACCCAGAACTTGCGCCATGCCGGGCCAATAGGGGGGAGGGGTGGCGGGGGCGTGTCGCCAAGCGCGATACAAGGATTGCGCAAGGAGGAGTTGAGCCATCTTCAATTGCAGGAAAAATATTCCGTAAATGTACCTTTTTGTAAAGACAAGTAAATTAAAGTAAACCCGAGTAAGGGCGGCTAACAAAACTCAGCGAAGCGGTTCTGGCTAGGCGCTGCATCGCAGGCAGTACGGGTAGTACGACAAGACGCGGCAACGACGCCAGAAGAGTTTTGTTAGCTGCTCTAAGTGCTGCCTTCTCCCTCGGAGGCCTGAGGGACCGGGGTCGCCGGTGTCGCCGCGGCATGGGGCCGGAGCGGTACCTGCAAGCCAGCACCCGATGCCGGGCAACGCGATCCCTGATAACAGTGTGAACAGACCCTAGCCGGCGGGCAGAGGCCGAGAAACCGCCACCTGCGCCCGAAACGCACGCGGCGACAGCCCCGCATCGCGCGTGAAGGCGCGGGTGAAGTACGCCGGGTCGGCATAGCCCAGCGTGTAGGCAATGGTGGCCACACCCAGGTGCGTGTAGGCCAGGTTGCGCCGCGCCTCGCGCATCAGCCGTGCGTCAATCAGCCGCTGGGCCGACACGCCCGTGGCAGCCCGCGCCACGCGGCTAAGGTGCGTGGGCGACACGGCCAGCGCCCGCGCGTAGTCGGCCACCTGCCAGTGCTCCAGAAAATGCGCCTCGATCAGCGCCTCCAGCCGCTGCACCAGGCTGGACTCTGGCGCTGCCGCGTCGCCCGGGCTGTGCTCTTCCATCGCGCGGGCCACCCAGCCCAGCAGCGTGGCGCTCAGGCCCCGCAGCACCAGCGCACGCGCCTTGGCGCGGCCCGAGAACTCCTGCCAGACCTGGCCCATGGCCTGGTGCAGCTCTGGCGGCGCAGGCGCCACGGCGGGCCGCGCCAGGTCGCGCCGCACATCGCCCACGCGCACAAAAATCTCGTCCATCAATTCGTCGGCCAGCGTGGCCACCCAGCCCTGCGTGTGCTGCGTAAAGCGAAACGCGTGCACATGCCCCTGCGGCACGTTGATGAGCGCACCGGCAAACAACGGCACCCGCTCGCCGTCCAGGTGCGCCACGCCCCCGCCCGACGTGATCAGCAGCACCTGATGCAGCCGCATGTGCCGGTGCGGCGCCAGCTCCCAGTCGTGCAGCACCGATCGCTCGGCAATCGTCTCGCAGTGCAGCACATCGGGCAGGTGCTGCGACTCGCCAAACAGGCTGTACGAGCGGATGCCATCGATGTTCGAAAAGTGCATGTTCTGGCTCCATCCGTCCATTCAACGCGGCGACTGTGCCACGTATCTTTGGGTGGTCCGTTTGACCCATGTCATGAACGCACCAACCACACCAGGAGACACCATGAAAACCCAGGTTTGCATCATCGGCGGAGGCCCCTCGGGCCTCATGCTCTCGCAGCTCTTGCACCTCAAGGGCATCGAAACCATCGTGCTGGAGCGCCAAAGTCGCGAATACGTGCTGGGCCGCATCCGCGCCGGCGTGTTGGAACACGGCTTTGCCGCACTCATGCGCGAAGCCCAGTGCGGCGAGCGCATGGACAAGGAAGGCGAGATCCATGACGGCTTCATCATCGCCCACGACGGCCAAATGGATCGGGTCGATTTGCACAAGTACAGCGGCGGCAGCTCCGTCGTGGTCTACGGCCAGACCGAGCTGACGCGCGACCTGTACGAAGCGCGCGACCGCATGAAGGGCGTCGTCATCCACAACGCCGAAGACGTGCAGCCGCACGACCTCAAAAGCGCCAACCCGTATGTGACCTACCGCAACGGCGACGAGGTGGTGCGCATCGACTGCGACTTCGTCATCGGCGCCGACGGCTTCCACGGCGTGAGCCGTAAGTCCATCCCGCGCGACGTGCTCAAGGAATACGAGAAGGTGTATCCCTTCGGCTGGCTGGGCGTGCTCTCGCGCACCCAACCCGTCTCGCCCGAGCTGATCTACGCCAAGCACGAACGCGGCTTTGCGCTGTGCTCGCTGCGCTCGCAGGTGCTGAGCCGCTACTACATCCAGGTGCCGCTGACCGACAACGTGGAAGACTGGTCCGACGAAGCGTTCTGGGCCGAGCTCAAGCGCCGCCTGCCCGCCGAGGTGGCCGCTCAGCTCATCACCGGCTCCTCCATCGAAAAGTCCATCGCCCCCCTGCGCTCCTTTGTGGCTGAGCCCATGCGCTACGGCAACCTGTTCCTGGCGGGCGACGCCGCCCACATCGTGCCGCCCACCGGTGCTCGAGGCCTGAACAGCGCCGCATCGGACATCTACTACCTGTACCACGCCATGGTCGCGCACTACAAGGATGGAGACAGCACCGGCCTCGACAAATACTCCGAAAAGGCCCTGGCCCGCGTGTGGAAGGCCCAGCGCTTCTCGTGGTGGATGACGACCATGCTGCACACCTTCCCCGAGTCGCTGGCGTATGACCAGAAGCTGCAGGACACGGACCTGGCGTACCTGTTCTCGTCCGAGAAGGCGCTGGGCTCGCTGGCAGAGAACTACGTGGGGTTGCCGTTCTGAGCATCTGGCGGTAGCACTGCCACCCAATCAAAGGCCTGCATGGGGTTCTCTCATGCAGGCCTTTTGTGCGTGTGCCTGGTCGGCGTTGTGTGCAACCGGCGCTACGTCTGCTCACGCGGCGCACCCCACGGCCTGCGCACTGCGGCTCCATGTGACCCCCATGACAACGCCGCTTTCCATGCCACAGCCCGGCACGGCAATCTCCATCTGCTACGCAAAATTTAGGCAGAACTGATGCTTACGCCCGCACAGCAGGCCCGATAGCATCGCACCAAGTTTTCAGATCATTGGCCCCGTGGTGTCGGTGTGCAATTCGACGATGGCTTGAACACGATGAAGCTGCTGACGCAGCGTTTTGAGGCTCTGCACTGGACGGTAGTGGGTGCCCATCAACAACCAGGAAAGCCATCAACAATGGATTGGGTCCCGATAGTCTTCATCACCTTCAAGGTGCTCGTGTTTGGCACGTGCATGTTCTACGCCATCAAGTGGCACCACGACCAAGGGAAGAAGGCGAAAGAAGAGGCCAGCAAGCGGCACGGCTTGACCGAACAGGCACAGGAGGCGTCGGAGTAGCTGCTGATTTCTTGCGGAATTGATAGCCGCAAACCTTATTCACCAAAAGAATAAAGCTCCGCAGGATTCGTCACAAGAATTTGGTGCTGGATCGCTTGGTCCGGAACCCAGCTTCGAAGCTGGTCAAGGATGACTCCACCGTTAATTGCGCGAAACGGTTCCACCACCGACAGGTCGCCACTGCGGTTGCTGGAACTACCCGTGTGAGGCCAATCCGAAGCCCATACCAAACGCCCGGGAGCCGCCTCTGCGAAGGCGCGCGCAAATGGCGCAAGGTCGCCGTAGTCTGCGAGCTTCGATGCTCGGTATGGAGCTGATAACTTCACATAAACGCGGCCCTCCCTGAGCAATACCAGTAGGGTCGACCAGCCAGCTTGAGCCATGCCCTTGTCGGCTTTGAGCCCTGCAAAGTGGTCAAGCACCACGGGTACCTTGGCAGAACGAATCTCTGCCGCCAAGCCTTCGATCAATGCCATGTCTGCATAAATCTGAATCGACCAACTCGTTGGCGCCACCAGTTGCAATGCTCTGCGCAGCGTCGCTCGTGAACGCTCCACGCTGTGCTCTCCCTTAACTTCCAGGTTCAGCCGGATGGATCGAACTCCGGACTCGTGCAGCGCGCCTATTTCCTTTGTAGTCGTCTGCTCCAAATCGATCACTGCAACGCCCCTCGCTCGCCTAGGACCAAGCTGCGCCAGCGCATCCACCAGGCAACGATTGTCTGTTCCGTATCCGCTCGGCTGAACAAGCACCACGCGGTCCACGCCCAGCCTTCCTTCAAACGCGAGAAGGTCCTCGACTGTTGCTGTTCCCGGTGTGTAGGACCGTTCGTTCACGTATGGGAATCGGGCGGGATTGAAGATATGCACGTGGCAGTCGCATGTTCGGTGCGGCAATGGCGATGCGGGCGGATTTACATGTGCCAGGGAAACATTGGATGGCACCGTGGCGTTGGATTGAGCTTGCGCGCAGGAAGCGCCCGTTACTGTTGCAATGGCGGACATGGTCGCGAACTCCAAGGCGGTTCTGCGGTTGAGAGATGAAGAGGTGGGCATGTGTGATGCGCTTCTCGCTGATCGGAGTGCTCACTCGTTGGGAACAAGACGCCAGAGGGATGCTGTGAGCACTGCGGAGCCAGCCTGTTGATGGTCACTCACTGTGGACGCGTTGCACGCAGGCAGGGAGACGGATGACATCTGGTTTCCTAAGCAAAAAAGGGTTGCGCACGCATGGGTTCCTGCTGAATTGCATGGCAGTAAAACGCACCGGCAACTTGTAGGTATTTTTGTACAATTAAAAACCAAATGATCAATAAAAAACCAAGGGTAAACACCTAAATAGCGAATTTCACCCACGGAATGACGGTATTGATAAGCATAAATAGACCAAAACTGGTACAAATTTTTGAATTGCTGCCAGTTTTGGAAGCAATCTAGTCGTTGCAGAAGGTTGTTCATCAACAAAAGACCACAAACCCAGCTTGAATGGGGCTTGCGGATTTCTATGTTGGTCTTTTATTATTTAAATGTACCAACAACGACGACGTGCAGTGACATGCCGTCAGAGGCCCAGGAGCAACCATGACCGCCACGTCCAGTCACCCCAAAGCAGCCGTGCTGCGCCCATCCGATCTGCCCCGCCATGAACGCGGAGGTGGCGCCAGCACGACGCCTCTCGTCGGCCCCTCATGTGGTGCACAGGCTTTCATCAACGGCATCACGGCTTTCGCACCGAGTACCGAGATTCCTTTTCACAGCCACAACTGTGAAGAGAGCGTGATGCTCTTGGAGGGAGATGCCATTTTGGACATCGAAGGCCAAGAGTCGGTCCGTCTCCAACCTCTCGATACGACGTGGCTGCCCCCCAATGTCTCGCACCGTTTCCGCAACCTGTCGAACACCCAACCAATGAAGATCCTCTGGATCTACGCCCGCACTGACGCCACCCGGACCCTGACTGAGACTGGACAGACGAACTTTGTCTCGGCCGAGCACAACAAGAAGTGACCGAGTCACTTACAAGGAGACAACATGCATCGTCGCAACGTTTTGATCTGTGCTGCCGCAGCAGCATCTGCTGTACTTCCTAGCCTGGCCGACGCTCAGAGCTACCCCGACAAGCCGGTCACCATCATCGTGCCGTTCGCCGCTGGTGGCGGCAGCGACAACATCGCCCGCCTGGTGGCTGCGAAGCTGACCGAGAAGAC
>DATLGV010000600.1:0-11277 GCA_035540275.1 Acidovorax sp.
GGAGTGGCGCACCGACGACGTGGTGGCGTTGCTCAAGACCGGCGTGGCCGCGCAGGGCTCGGTACTGGGCCCGATGGCCGAGGTGGTGTTCCGCAGTACGCAGTACCTCAGCGACGCCGACGCGCGCGCCATGGCCTTGTACCTGCAGGGCCTGCCGCAGCAGAACCGCAAGGCGCAAGCCACCGTGGCCGCTCCCCCGGCCAGCGCGATGGCCCGGGGCGGCAAGGTGTACGAGCAGCAGTGCGCCCAGTGCCATGGCGACCGGGGGCAGGGCGAACCGGGCGCGTTTCCGGCGCTGGCGGGCAACCGCGCCGTCACCCTGGCCGACCCCACCAACCTGGTGCGCGTGGTGCTGCAGGGCGGCTACCTGCCCGCCACGGCAGGCAATCCGCGTCCGCACGGCATGCCGCCGTTCCAGCAGACGCTGTCGGACGAAGAAGTGGCGGCGGTGACCACCTTTGTACGCAACAGCTGGGGCAACCAGGCGCCGGGTGTGGGTACCATCGAGGTCTATCGCGCGCGTGAGCGGCGCGGCATGTAGCGCCAGGCCCGGGGCCTGCGCCCGCCGCCCCGCAGCGCGGCCCTCCAGGAGCCCTCTTGATGTCCAGTCCCGCCGCCCTGCCCGAACCCGCCCCCACGAGCCCCGGGGCCGCCACGCCCGGCGGCTGGTGGGCCGTGTGCCTGTGTGCAGCGTGGTGCGGCACCTGCGGCATCTACCGCCCCTTGTTCGAAGAATTGGCCCGTGCACACCCGGACGTGCGGTTTGAATGGGTGGACATCGAAGACGAGTCCGATCTGGTCGGGGACCTGGACGTGGAAACCTTTCCCACTCTGCTGATCGCCGACGGCGAGCGGGCCCTGTTCCTGGGCCCGTTGTTGCCGCAGGCGCCGGTGCTCACGCGGCTGTTGACCAGTCTGCAGGCGGCAGCGCCCGGTGGCGCGGGGGCGGGGGGCGACGCCCAGGGCGTTTTCGACCGGGTGCGTGCTGCACGCGGCGGCTAGTGGGCGGTCTTGCGGTCTGGTAGCGGTCGTTACCGTACCGCCGCCCCTCTCCTGAATGCTCCGTTTTTGATAGCTGCTGGCGCATGATCTTCTAGCGCTACCGCCATTTTTTGCTTGAAATCCGTGTCCACCCCCCATCCCCCCTGGTTTCCGCTCAATTCGCTGCAGGCCCAGTGCGACATGGGCGCGTGGGAGCGGGGCATGGAGCTGTACCGCCGGGCAGACGTGGTGCGCGTGGGTATCCGGCAGCCAGCCGAGGGCCGCTGGGCCCTGGCGGGTGAAGTGCAGGGCAGCTTGCCCCACCCGTACGAGGTGTCCGTGCAACTGGTGCTCGCGCCCAACGGCCAGGTCAAGCAATGGTCGGGCGACTGCAGCTGCCCCGTGGGGGCAGATTGCAAACACGCTGTGGCCCTGACCCTGGAGGCCGCGCACCGTGATCCGGCGCAAGGCCCGTCGTCCGCGCGGGCTGCCGACGCGCTCAAGGCCATGCAGGAGCGCAAAGAGGCCTTGGCCCGCGCCGAGGCCGAGGCCCGCCTGCTGCACTGGCTGCAGGAGTGGGACCGTGCCCTGGGCGTTGCGGTGCCGCAGGAGCCGGTTGCACGGCCGGGGCGGCCCGAGTGTTATCTCTATCTGGTCTCTACCGTAGGGCGTGCGCGCAGCACCGTGCCGCAGCTGCAGCTGGAGGCCGTGGTGTCCTACCCCAAGCTCACGGGGGGCTGGGCCAAGCCGCAGCAGATCCGTACCCAGCCGGCGCCCGGCCAGGCGGTGTACGACCGCGCCAGCGATGCCGACCGCCAGGTGCTGCAGCTGCTGCGCGCCATGCCCCGCAGCGTGGGCTACTACTCGGCCTACAGCGTCGCGCCCATTGGGGTGCTGGAGGGCGCGGTGGGCCTGCTGGCGCTGGAGCAGGCAGCGGCCACCGGCCGCCTGTTTGTGGATGCGGGTGGGTCTACGGTAGGCGCGTCTTTGCGATGGGGCGACCCGTTGCCCATCACGTGGGCATGGCAGGCGCCCACGCCCGCGCAAGGGGGCGAGGCTGTGTGGGGGCTACAGGCACGGCTGCCAGGCGACACCACCATGCTGTGCGACAACCACCCGCCGCTGTACCTGGACGCCGTCCAGGGCGTTTGCGGCCCGGTGCACGCCGAGGGCCTGAGCCCTGCCCAGGTGGCCATGCTGCTCAAGGCGCCCGCGCTCAGTGCTGTGGCGCTGCAAAAGCACCATGCCGATGTGGTGCGCCGCATTGGCGGCGTGTTGCCGTTGCCGCCGGCGCTGGGTCCGCTCACGCAGGTGCGGGGGGTGAAGCCCGTGGCGCGCTTGCATCTGGCCCCGTCACCCGCTGACAGGGTGGCCGACATGGGGCTCATTACTGCGCAATTGCGGTTTGACTACCAGGGCCATGTGGGCTGGTGGGCCGGGCAGGATCTGGCGGTGCTGGTGCCCGGTGCCGACGGCGGCCAGGTGCTGCTGCAGCGCGATGCAGCGGCTGAACGCCATGCCGTCGAGCGCCTGGAAGGGCTGGGCCTCCTGGCCACCGACGACGGGCAGTTCGGTATCCCCGGCGAGCGCCCGCAGGACGACTGGATGCACTGGGCGTACGACGGCTTTGCAGCGCTGCGCGGCGCGGGGTTGGATGTCACGCTGGACCCCGCACTGCATGGCTGGGTGCAGCACGCCGACCGGCTGGACGTGACGCTGCAGCCCGACGGGGACGACGCGGCCACATCGCCCTGGTTTGCGCTGTCGCTGGGCATGGAGATCAATGGCGTGCGCCACAACATCCTGCGCTGGTTGCCCGACCTGATTGCTGCCGCGGCGGCCCAGCCGCTGGACCCTGCGACGGGCCTGCCGCAGCTGCCGGCGCATGTCTACATGGCCTCGTTGACCGGCCCTGGTTTTGTGCGCCTGCCCACCGACGCCCTGCGGCCCTGGATGGCAGCGCTGCTGGACTTGGTGGGCGACCGCGCGCGTGACTTCAACGCCGACAGCCTGAAGCTCTCGCGCCTGGACGCTCTGCGCACCAGTGCTGCGCTGGGCGAGGGCGCGGTGTGGCAGGGCGCCGCTGCCTTGCGCGACATGGTGGCCCAGCTGCGCGGCGCCAGTGCCTTGCCCGAGGTGCCGCTGCCCGCCGGCGTGCGCGCCACACTGCGCCCGTACCAGCAGCAGGGTCTGAACTGGCTGCAGTTTTTGCGGGCCCATGGCCTGGCGGGTGTGCTGGCCGACGACATGGGCCTGGGAAAAACGCTGCAGACCCTGGCGCACATCCAGGTCGAAAAAGACGCCGGGCGGTTGACGCGCCCTGCGCTGGTCATTGCGCCCGTGAGCCTGATGGGCAACTGGCAGCGCGAGGCCGCGCGCTTTTGCCCGGGCCTGCGCTGCCTGGTGCTGCATGGCGCGGGTCGGCATGCGGTGGCCGATGAAGTCACCGCGCACGACCTGGTCATCGCGCCGTACTCGCTGCTGCAGCGCGACCGCGAGCGCTGGCTGGCCAACACTTGGCACCTGGTGGTGCTGGACGAAGCCCAGAACATCAAGAACGCCAGCAGCCAGGCCGCACAGGTGGTGAGCGAGCTGCAGGCGCGCCACCGGCTGTGCCTGTCGGGCACGCCCATGGAAAACCACCTGGGCGAAATCTGGAGCCTGTTCCACTTCTTGATGCCGGGGTTTCTGGGCAGCCAAGCGCGCTTCAAGGAGGTGTTTCGCACGCCCATCGAAAAGCAGGGCGACAGCGCGCGCATGGCGCAACTGCGGGCGCGCATCACACCCTTCATGCTGCGGCGGACCAAGGCGCTGGTGGCGGGCGAGTTGCCGCCCAAGGTGGAATCGGTCATGCCCGTGGAGCTGACGGGCGCGCAGGCCGATTTGTACGAAACCATCCGTCTGGGCATGGAAAAGACCGTGCGCGAGGCGCTGCAGTCCAAGGGGCTGGCGCAATCGCAGATCACCATCCTGGACGCGCTGCTCAAGCTGCGGCAGGTGTGCTGCCACCCGCAGCTGGTGCCGCTGGAGGCTGCTGCCAAGGTCAAGACGTCGGCCAAGCTCGACCACTTGATGGCACTGCTGCCCGAAATGCTGGCCGAGGGGCGGCGCGTTTTGGTGTTCTCGCAGTTCACCAGCATGCTCACGCTGATCGAGGCCGAGCTGAAGGCGCGCAACCTGCCCTGGGTCAAGCTCACGGGGCAGAGTGTCAAGCGCGACGCGATCGTCGAGCAGTTCACCAGCGGGCAGGTGCCGCTGTTCTTGATCAGCCTCAAGGCGGGCGGGGTGGGGCTCAATCT
Organism: Acidovorax sp.; assembly: GCA_035540275.1. Classification (GTDB taxonomy): domain Bacteria; phylum Pseudomonadota; class Gammaproteobacteria; order Burkholderiales; family Burkholderiaceae_C; genus Acidovorax. The sequence continues at coordinate 4,281 of DATLGV010000600.1, forward strand.
GCCGCAGGCCGACACCGTGATCCACTTTGACCCCTGGTGGAACCCGGCGGTAGAGAACCAGGCCACCGACCGCGCCCACCGCATCGGTCAGACGCAAAGCCTGTGGGTGATCAAGCTGGTGGCGCAGGGCACGATTGAGGAAAAGATCCTGGCGCTGCAGGAGCGCAAGGCCGAGCTGGCAGGCAGCCTGTACAGCGGCGCGGCCGCCCGCAAGGAGCCGCTCTTCACCGAAACCGATCTGGCCGAGCTGTTGCAGCCGCTATCAGTGTCATAGCTGATAGCGCTTGCAGGGCAAGCGCAAGACGTTGATTTGGCACACTGTGGCCCTGCCGGCCGCATGAACCCTGGCCTGGGCAGGTTGACAACAGTTTTCCGAGCACGTGTCTTTGCAAATCAACACTTTGCACGCTACAATACAACTCTCACGACCAAACGGGCGGGTACCAACCGCCCGTTTTTTTTGGTCGAACGCTTTTGGAGCTCGAAGCTGTCGGGGAAGGGTCTCCGGGGGTTATCGGGTTTTTTGTTTTTCCGGGATTGAACTGAGCACGTGGCACTACAGCAAGTCGTTGAACAAATTGTGACGGGACTGGGATATGACCTGGTGGAGATCGAGCGCTCTGCCGGTGGCCTGTTGCGCGTCACCATCGACTTGCCCTGGGAGCAGCCAGCCGCTGATGCCCCCCAGCCCCTGATCGAGCAGTTCGTGACCGTCGAGGATTGCGAGAAAGTCACCCGCCAGCTGCAGTTTGCGCTGGAGGTCGATGGCGTCGAGTACAAGCGCCTCGAAGTGTCGTCCCCCGGTATCGACCGGCCCCTGCGCCACGAGCAAGACTTCGTGCGCTTCGAAGGCTCGGTCATCGACATCACCCTGAAGGCGCCCATTGGCGCCGCAGCAGCGGGAGGGCAGGTCAACGCCACCCGCAAGAAATTTCGCGGCACGCTGGAGCGGGCCGAGGCTGGTGGCTGGCAGATCGTCTGGAGCGACGAGCCGCCGGTCAAGCCAGGTCAAAGAGTCAGCAAGAAACGCGTGCCCGCCCCTTTGCAGGCCATGGGCTTCACCCTGGATGAATGCCGGGATGTGCGCCTGGCGCCCATCGTGGACTTCAAGGGGCGCGCAGGCAAGGCCGGGGCAGCACCTGCCTGATTTGCTGCTGAAAATTGTGGGGTGGGTGGCCGCAGCGCGCAGCCCCCGCCCTCGGGTGATTGAAATAGGAGAGTCGTCGCATGAATCGCGAATTGTTGATGTTGGTTGAGGCCATTTCGCGCGAGAAGAACGTGGAGCGTGATGTGGTCTTGGGCGCCGTGGAGTCGGCCCTGGCCCAGGCTACCAAGAAGCTGTACCAGGGCGAGGTGGACATTCGCGTGTCGATTGATCGCGACAGCGGCAATTACGAGACTTTCCGCCGCTGGCTGGTGGTGCCCGACGACGCCGGTCTGCAGAATCCCGAAGCCGAAGAACTGCTGATGGATGCCAAAGAGCGCATCCCGGACATCGAGGTGGGCGAATACATCGAAGAGGGCGTCGAGTCCGTGCCTATCGGCCGCATCGGCGCCATGGCCGCCAAGCAGGTCATCCTGCAGAAGATCCGCGACGCAGAGCGCGAAATGCTGCTCAACGACTTCATGTCGCGCGGCGAAAAGATCTTCACCGGCACCGTCAAGCGCATGGACAAGGGCGACATCATTGTCGAATCCGGCCGTGTGGAAGGCCGCCTGCGCCGCAGCGAAATGATCCCCAAGGAAAACCTGCGCAGCGGCGACCGCGTGCGGGCGATGATCATGGAAGTGGACCTCACGCTGCGTGGCGCGCCCATCATCCTGTCGCGCTCGGCGCCCGAGTTCATGATCGAACTCTTCCGCAACGAAGTGCCCGAGATCGAGCAAGGCCTGCTGGAGATCAAGTCTTGCGCCCGTGACCCCGGCTCGCGCGCCAAGATCGCCGTTCTGAGCCACGACAAGCGCGTGGACCCCATCGGCACCTGCGTCGGCGTGCGCGGCACCCGTGTGAATGCAGTGACCAACGAACTCGCTGGCGAGCGCGTGGACATCGTGCTGTGGTCCGAAGACCCGGCCCAGTTCGTGATTGGCGCATTGGCCCCGGCCAACGTGTCCTCCATCGTGGTCGATGAAGAAAAGCACGCCATGGATGTGGTCGTGGACGAGGAAAACCTCGCGATTGCCATCGGCCGTGGTGGTCAGAACGTGCGCCTGGCGTCCGATCTGACCGGCTGGAAGATCAACATCATGGACGCCGCCGAAAGCGCGCAAAAGCAGGCCAACGAGACCGACACGGCCCGCAAGCTGTTCATGGAAAAGCTGGATGTGGACGAGGAAATCGCCGACATCCTGATCTCCGAAGGCTTCAACAGCCTGGAAGAAGTGGCCTATGTGCCGCTGCAGGAAATGCTGGAGATCGAAAGCTTCGACGAAGACACCGTGAACGAGCTGCGCGCCCGCGCCAAGGACGCGCTGCTCACCCTGGAAATCGCCCGTGAGGAAAGCGTGGAAGAGGTCTCCCAGGACCTGCGCGATCTCGAAGGCCTCACCCCCGAGCTGATTGCCAAGTTGGCCGAGGGCGGTGTGCACACACGTGACGACCTGGCCGATCTGGCCATTGATGAACTGACCGACCTGACCGGACAGTCTGCAGAAGAAGCCAAAGCCTTGATCATGAAGGCGCGCGAACACTGGTTCGCGGGGCAAGAGTAAAGGTCAGGGAGGCACGAACCACATATGTCCAGTAACACTGTCGCCGAGTTCGCCACCGAACTCAAGAAATCGCCTGAAACCCTGCTCGACCAGCTCAAGGCTGCGGGCGTGGGCAAGGCTGCCCCCTCTGACGCGTTGACCGAGTCGGACAAGCAAAAGCTGCTGGCTTACCTGCAGGCCAGCCACGGCACGGCTTCGGCCGACCGCAAGAAGATCACGCTGGTCAAGAAGTCCACCAGCGAGATCAAGCAGGCCGACGCAACGGGCAAGGCCCGCACCATCCAGGTGGAAGTGCGCAAGAAGCGCACGTTCATCCAGCGTGACGAAGGCGCAGAGGCCACGGCCGAGTCCCAAGCGGCGGCTGCGGTGGAAGAGCCCGCCGTGTCGAGCGAAGACCTCGAACTCTCCCGCCGCGAGGAAGAAGCCCGCCGCCAGGCCGAGCTGATTCGCCGCCAGGAAGCGGAGCTGGCCGAGAAGCGCGCAGAGCGCGAAGCCCGCGAGAAGCGCGAGCGCGAAGCCGAAGAGCGCGCTGCCGCCTACGCCGCCCAGGAAGCTGAAAAGAAGGCCCAGGCCTCGGCCGTGAAGCAGGAAGCCACGCGTGAGCAGGCGGCCGAAGCCGCTGCGCGCGCCGCCGCCCAAACGGAAGCCCGCGAAAAGGCCCAGGCAGAAGCCAAGGCCCGCGCGGACGAAGAGTCTGCCCGTGCCCGCGATCTGGAAGAGCGCCGTCGCAAGGCCCTGGCCGAGGCAGAAGCCATTCGCGCCATGATGGCCACGCCCAAGAAGGCGGTCATGGTGGCCAAGAAGCCCGAGGAACCCAAGCCAGCGGCCAAGCCTGCTGCCGTGGGCGACGCCAAGAAGGGCACGCTGCACAAGCCCGCCGTTGGTACCGGCGGTGCGCGTACGGCGGCGACTGCCCCTGCCACTGCAGGCGCTCCCGGCGCTGGCAAGGAAGTCAAGTCGGCCAAGCTGTCGTCCAGCTGGGCCAACGACACGGCCAAGAAGAAAGAAATCAAGACCCGCGGCGACAGCAGCGGTGGTGTGGGCCGTAACAACTGGCGTGGTGGCCCCCGTGGCCGCCGTGGTGACAACCGCGACCAACGCGATGACCACCAGAACGCAGCCCCGGCAGAAGCACGCATCATTGAAGTGCATGTGCCTGAAACCATCACGGTGGCAGAGCTGGCACACAAGATGTCGATCAAGGCATCTGAAGTCATCAAGGCCCTGATGAAGATGGGCCAGATGGTCACCATCAACCAACCGCTGGACCAGGACACCGCCATGATCGTGGTGGAGGAAATGGGCCACAAGGCGGTGGTGGCGGCGCTGGACGACCCAGAAGCCTTCACCGACGACGATGCCGGTCAAAAAGACGCCGAACTGCTGCCACGCGCTCCGGTGGTTACCGTCATGGGCCACGTGGACCACGGCAAGACCTCGCTGCTGGACTACATCCGCCGCGCCAAGGTCGCTGCAGGCGAAGCCGGCGGCATCACGCAGCACATTGGTGCCTACCACGTGGAAACGCCACGCGGCATGGTGTCGTTCCTCGATACCCCCGGTCACGAGGCCTTCACGGCCATGCGTGCCCGTGGTGCCCAGGCTACCGACATCGTCATTCTGGTGGTGGCCGCCGACGACGGTGTCATGCCCCAGACCAAGGAAGCCATCAAGCACGCCAAGGCGGCCAAGGTGCCAATCGTGGTGGCCATCACCAAGGCGGACAAGCCCGATGCCAACCCCGAACGCGTCAAGCAAGAGCTGGTGGTGGAAGAGGTGGTGCCTGAAGAGTACGGCGGCGATTCGCCCTTTGTGGCCGTGTCGTCCAAGACCGGCATGGGCATCGACGACCTGCTGGAGCAGGTCCTTCTGCAGGCCGAAGTGCTGGAACTGAAGGCACCTGTCGAAGCCATGGCCAAGGGCCTGGTGATCGAAGCCCAGCTGGACAAGGGCCGCGGCCCGGTGGCCACGGTGCTGGTGCAGTCCGGTACGCTGAAGGTGGGCGATGTGGTGCTGGCTGGCCAGACCTCCGGCCGCGTGCGCGCCATGCTGGACGAAAACGGCAAGCCCGCCAAGACGGCTGGCCCGTCGATCCCGGTGGAAATCCAGGGTCTGTCGGATGTGCCGCAGGCCGGTGACGAGTTCATGGTGCTGTCCGACGAGCGCCGTGCGCGCGAAATCGCAACCTACCGCGCGGGCAAGTTCCGCAACACCAAGCTGGCCAAGCAACAGGCGGCCAAGCTGGAGAACGTGTTCAATGAGATGACTGCGGGCGAGGTGCAGACCCTGCCCATCATCATCAAGGCGGACGTGCAGGGCTCGCAGGAAGCGCTGGCAGCGTCGCTGCTCAAGCTGTCCACCGACGAAATCCGCGTGCAGCTGGTCTATGCCGGTGTGGGCGGTATCAGCGAGTCCGACGTGAACCTGGCGATTGCCTCCAAGGCCATCGTGATCGGCTTCAACGTGCGTGCCGATGCCGGTGCGCGCAAGCTGGCCGAGTCGAGCGATGTGAATCTGCATTACTACAACATCATTTACGACGCCGTGGATGAGTTGAAGGCCGCCATGTCCGGCATGCTGGCCCCCGAGCAGCGCGAAGAAGCCCTGGGTACCGCCGAGATCCGCACGGTGTTCGTGGCTTCCAAGATCGGTACGGTGGCGGGTTCGTACGTCACCTCCGGCCAGGTCACGCGCAACTGCAAGTTCCGCCTGCTGCGCGACAACGTGGTCATCTACACCGGCGAAGTCGAGTCTGTGCGCCGCCTCAAGGACGATGTCAAGGAAGTCAAGGAAGGCTTCGAGTGCGGTATCAAGCTGCGCAACTACAACGACATCAAAGAGGGCGACCAGCTGGAGTTCTTCGAGATCAAGGAAATCGCGCGGACGCTGTAAGGCGAACGGGATACCAGCGACAACATGGCTGCGAAGAAATCATCCGCCCCCAACCGCGCCTTCAAGGTGGCCGATCAGATCCAGCGCGATCTGACGGAGTTGATCGCGCGCGAGTTGAAAGACCCGCGCGTGGGCATGGTGACGCTGCAGGGCGTGGAGGTCACTCCCGACTACGCCCACGCCAAGGTGTTCTTCAGCCTGTTGACGGGCGACCCGGTGGAAACCCAGGCAGCGCTCAACCAGGCTGCCGGTTTCCTGCGCAACGGTCTGTTCAAGCGTCTGCACATCCACACCGTGCCTACGCTGCATTTCGTGTTCGACCGCACCTCCGAGCGTGCGGCTGACATGAACGCCTTGATTGCCAAGGCGGTGTCTTCGCGCGCCAAAGAGGACTAGTCCATGCACGCGCCACGCACCAGGGTGCAGCGGCGCCCTGTGCATGGGGTGTTGCTGCTCGACAAACCGCTCGGCCTTTCGAGCAATGACGCCTTGCAGAAGGCGAAATGGCTGCTGCGCGCCGAGAAAGCGGGCCACACGGGCACGCTCGATCCCCTTGCAACGGGCGTTCTGCCGCTGTGTTTCGGGGCCGCCACCAAGTTCAGCCAGCTACAGCTGGATGCCCCCAAGACCTATGAAGCCGTGGCGCTGCTGGGGGCCACGACGACCACCGGTGATGCCGAGGGCGATGTGGTCGAGCGGCGTGAGGTGCTGCCGGAGCAGGTGACGCCGGAGCGTCTGGCCGCTGTTCAGCAGCAGTTCACTGGCCCCATCCGCCAGGTGCCGCCGATGCACAGTGCGCTCAAGAAAGACGGCAAGGCGCTGTACGAATACGCACGCGCGGGTGTCACGGTGGAGCGTGAGGCGCGCGATGTGGTGATCCATGCACTCAAGCTCGCGCTGGTGCAGACAGATCAAGCGCAGCCAGCTATCAAAATAATAGTGACCTGCAGCAAAGGCACGTACATCCGTACCCTGGGTGAAGACATCGGTGCGGCACTGGGCTGTGGCGCGCACCTGACCTTTCTGCGCCGCATCGACACCGGCGGGCTGGGGGTGGAGCGCTGCGTCACGCTGGCGCAGCTGGAGGCCATGCCCGAGGCGGAGCGCCTGGCCAGCCTGGAGGCGCCCGAGTCGCTGCTGGCACAACACATGCGTGTCACGCTGGACGGTGAGAATGCAGCCCGATTCCTGTCGGGCGTGCGTCGCCGTGGCAACTGGCCTGATGCCAGTGCCGTGGCGGTGTTTGGCGAGAATCCTCCGGCGCTGCTGGGGGTGGGCCACATCGTGGGCGGGGAGCTGGTGCCGGACAGGCTCCTGAGTCCGCTGGAAATTCAACAAATCTTGGAAGGCATGCCGCACCCTCAAGCCAGCGGCACATTGGAAAAACTATGAC
>DATLGV010000601.1:0-3464 GCA_035540275.1 Acidovorax sp.
GGACATTCACCAGCGAATCCCATCAGGGACCGTGGCCGGCGCCACAGAAAGTCCGGATATACGGGTGCAATCTTTACCTTCTTGACTTCAGTGATTGAGGGCTTGGCTTATTCGGGGCGTCCATATACGTTCTAAGATGAACTGGCATCCGGTTCAACACCCCCTTAAAACGCCAGAAAATTCGCCATGCCCTTCCTCCCGCTTCAACCCATTGCCCCCCAAAACACCCTTCGAAAAGGAACGATGCCCCTGCTTGGGATGGTGCTGGCGTTGTGCCTGGCACCCTTGCCCGGAACGGGCCTCGCCGCCACCAAGGGCTCCGCCAAGAGCGCCCACAGTGATGTCAGCAACAAGAAGAAATCAAGCAAAGTGAAGCAAGAACGGAGCTCTTCCGAGGAAAGCCGTGCAGATCGTGATCGCCGACTGTATCGGGAGTGCAAAGGGCGCGCAAACGCCGGAGCCTGCCTGGGGTATACCCAGAAACCTTGAGTTGGCATGCTCGATACGCCAGGCGGACTTAGAACCATCTCTTTCCAGGTCTTGTCCCCGCCGCCTGTTTGAGGACATGAGCGGTGGACAGCTGCTTGCGAGCCACAGCGCCAGCCACGTATCCCCCAGGCTTTTCCTTCTTGGGGCCGCGCTTGGCCGTGGCAACACTGCGCGGGTTGACCTTCCCTGCCAGGCGCAGCAGATGCTGCGCAACCTCCTGGCGTGACGCATCGCACCACGGCTGCCACACCTCAGATGGCAGCGCAATGAGCATGCCCTGGTAGTCGCTGGCCACATGCACGCCCAGGTGATAGGTCGAGACATCCAGACCAGGCGCTCGCTCGCAGTGCGCCTGCTCCGCGCAGCGCTTGGGTAGCGCCAACACGTTGAACGCCAGCACTGCTGCGGCAAACCCCCGCAGCGCCGCACGCGGGTGGCCCAAGGTCCGTATCTCGCTGTTCAGTACCGATTCGAGCCGTCCGAACAAGCCCTCGATGCGCCAGCGCTTGCGGTACAACTGCGCGATGGTGGCCGCGTCGATGCTCGCCGGCAGGTTGCTCCACAGGGCAATGCTTTGGTCGCCCGCTTCGGTGGGCGTCTGCAACTGGATCTCGATGCGGCGCCAGGACGGCGGGGCGACCACCATCTCCTGGGTGGCCGCCAGCTCAATGGCTTGTTCACGCACCTGACCGGTCTGTGTGGGCACGGCTTGGCTCCAGGGGCCGGTCTTGTCCAACTTCGGGTGCCTAGCGTGCTCACGCACGATAAAGCCCGCTTGGCGCTGCTCCCAGCCCTGCAGCAGGGTGCGGGTGCAGAAGTGGCGGTCGGCATCCACCCCTGGCCCTACTGGGCCTGCTGCAGCAAGGTGGTCGCGCCTACGCGCTCGCTCTCATGCGCGTCCTCGCAGGCCAGGATGTCCGTGACCAGGGCGCTGTCGGGGTCGTAGACCACCAGCGTGTGGCCCGGCATGGCCGCTCCCCGGTGCGAGCGCAGTGGCGCCAGGCGTTTGTCACTGGCTGGAAAATGGTTGCCATCGAGGATGCGCAGTTGCCAGCCCTGTAGGCTGGGCTGGCTGCCCACCGCAGCAACCACCGGCTCCAGGCGAGCCGCGCTGCCTTGCACCAGAGCCCGCAGCACCTGGGGTTCTGTGCGCTTGACCTTGTCTTACAGCGCCGCCAGCGTGACGAGCAACTGCGCCATCTTCTTGGCCGCCGCGTGCAGCGAGGGGCGCAGCCCCAAGCTCACCAGCATCATCAGCTCCACCACGCTGGAGAACAGCAACTCTCGGGGATACTGGCGTTGGAGGCTGGTCTGGAACACTTCATCCACCCAGCTCGGCGGCAAGGCATGCTCCAACGCCACACGGGTCATCACGCTCACCGGCGCATGGCTCTCAAACCTCTCGAAGACTTTTTTCCACATCCGCAGTTCTCCCTCTGTGGGGCACAGGTTACGGCTGCGGGATCAGGGGCAACACCTTGATAGGAATGCCCGTTAGGACCTGCGGCTCCCCAGACCTTCGGTCTGCGCGCCGTGGCGCTACCGCTCAGTCCGCCAAGGCCTGATCGATGACCAGGTAGCGTTTGACCAGGTCAAAAAAGCTGTCATAGAAGGCATCTTTGGCGATGGTCTCGCTGCCCACCTTGACCAGCGACTCGCTGCTGGACGAGAACGGCAGCGACACCGACCCGATGGCGCCCACCCCCACGCTGGCCGAGTTGTTGGTCTTGCGCAATGCGTAGGTGTCCTGGGTGGCGGTGACAAAGCCCAGGCTGACCTTGCCGTCGTTGGCCTCGGGCACGCACACCACGCGCACCACCATCTGCAGGTGCGATTCGGGCTCGGGCTGAAAACTCTTCTTGCCCTCCACCAGGTCGGCCGCGCTGGACGAAATGACGTAGCCCTGGCTCAGCAGCGCACGGCGCGAGGCCTCGCAGGTCTGGGCAGGGGTGGCGTCGAACAGCCGCGAGAAGGTGGCCACCGAACCAAAATTCTCCTGCACCCCGAAGGTCTTGGCCTTCATGCCTGCACAGCCTGCCATGACCAGGGCCATGCCACAGGCCAGCAGAGCCCTTGCGGCGGCGCGCGCAGGCGCTGGGCGGGAGGCATGGAATTCTCTGGACCAGGGGAAACGCAAAACCGGGCACTCCTTGGAGGGTGGGTGGCAAGGGCCAACAATAACAAACACAAACACAAACACAAACGCACTCGAACCAAGCATTCGAACCAATGCGTTTGACAATGCTCCTCGGCCTTATTGTCACAGCGCATGGGGTGTCTGATGGCGGCAACGGCTGCGGGTTCCCCACATTCTTCATGCCGCACGCTGACCGTCGTGATAACCCCTTGCAGCCACACCGTCCTGCCCCCAGCCGTGCGCTTCGCGGGCCGATGCCCCATGCATCCAGCCCCTGCCCACGGCTGTCTTGACGGCGTCTTGGCGGCGTCTTATCGCTATACTATTAATAGCTATAAAAACAAGCAGCTGTGGCGCATGCAGCCGATATCGTCGATTCCACCCAACACGGCCACCCCTGCCTGCCCATCCACTCTCCAACTGCCCGTGCCCCTCGCTCCCCTGCTTTGCCTGGTCGTCGCCATCAGCGACGGCGACACCCTCACCGCCCGCTGCGGTACGCCCGGCGCCTACCACCAGGTGAAAGTGCGCGTCGCCGCCATCGATGCGCCCGAATCGCGCCAGGCGTTTGGCCAGAAGTCGCGCCAGCACCTGGCCCAGCTGTGCTTTCGCCAACGCGCCACCTTGCAGCCTGTGGATGAAGACAGCTACGGGCGCATGGTGGCGCAGATGCGCTGTGGAGGCACCGATGTGGCCACGGCACAGGTGCGCGCGGGCATGGCCTGGGTGTACACGCCGTACGCCAGCGGCTACCCGCACCTGGCGCCCCTGCAGCGTTCCGCACAGGCGCAGCATGCGGGCCTGTGGTCCCAAAAGCGGCCCTTGGCGCCCTGGGACT
>DATLGV010000602.1:0-7099 GCA_035540275.1 Acidovorax sp.
GCCTGCACCATCGTCGTGCCGCGTGGTAATTCGGTCGAGAAGAACGCCGCCATGCGTGCCCTGGGCGTCACGCTCATCGAACACGGCGACGACTTTCAGGAAGCGCGCGAACACGCCGTCCAGCTCGCGGCCCAGCGCGGCGCGCACATGGTGCCCAGTTTCCACCCCGACCTGCTGCGCGGCGTCAGCACCTATTGGTGGGAATTCCTGCGCGCAGTGCCACAGCTCGATGTGGTGTACGTGCCCATCGGCCAGGGCTCGGGCGCATGCTCGGCCATCGCTGCCAAGCTGGCGCTGCAGCACCCGGTGCGCGTGGTGGGTGTGGTCAGCCGCCATGCCACCACCTATGCCGATTCGCTGGCCGCCGGCCACGTGGTCGAAGCACCGGTGACCACCCAGCTGGCCGACGGCATGGCCTGCCGCGTGGCCGACGCCGAGGCCCTGGCCGTGCTGGCCCCGCACATCGACCACATCGTGCAGGTGAGCGACGCCGAAGTGGCCGCCGCCATGCGCGCGCTCTTCACCGACACCCACAACGTGGCCGAGGGTGCGGGCGCTGCCGCCCTGGCGGCCGCCCTGCAGGAGCGCGATGCCCTGCAGGGCCTGAACGTGGGCCTGGCGTTGACAGGCGGCAACGTCGATGCGCCGGTGTTTGCCAATACCCTCGCCAACGCATAACAGTCTGCCGGACAATGCCCCTCGCACGGCCGTCGCCACGACGGCCGTGACACCACAAAACTGAGGGAGTGTCCATGGCAAGCCAACCACCGTCCGGCTATCGCTGGGGCCTGCGCGCAGTCATCGCGTTGCAGTGCCTGCTGATTCTTGCGTTCGTGTACCAAGGGCTGTCCGCGCCCGGGCCCTTCGGCCCCCGGCTGCCCGCGGTGCAGGGCGAGACACTCTGGCTTGAAAGCCACGGCGCACTCCACCAGTTCGACGCCAACGGTCGGCGGCTGCAGCAGATCCCGCTGCGCGAGCTGAAGATTTCCGACAGCCCGACCAGCCTGCAGTTCACGCAGGCGCATGTCTTCTGGGTGCACGGCGACAGCCGCGTGCACCGCTGCGACCTGACACAGCGCCAGTGCCTGCCCGTGGAACTGGCCGGCCTGGACACCCGCCGCAGCTACCGCTGGGTGCGGGTGAGTGACGACGAGTCGGAGATCATCGTGTCGGACGCCTCGCACCACCGGGTGCTGGTGTACCGGCGCGATCCCATCACCGCCCGCTACACCCTCGCACGCACCGAGGCCGAAGGCCTGCGCTTTCCCAACCAGACGCTGCAGGTGGGCGCATCGATGTGGGTGGCCAACACCAACCGCCACCAGCTCCTGCAGCTGCACACCGGCCCGGACGGCAAGGCGGCGCGGCAACCGCACCCCATCGCCCACCCCGACCTGCGCGCCGGCCGCTCGTTCCCCTTTGCCATGGCGCAAGACCCGCGCGGGCAATGGTGGGTGCTGGTGGCAGGCCCCAACATGCAGAACGCCGACCTGCTGCTCATGAGCCCGCAGTTGCAGCCAGAGCGCGTGATTCCGCTCGCTCCCCAGCAGGACCCGAACGCCATCGCCCTGTTCCAGCAGCACATGCTGCTGACCGACATGAGCCACTTCCTCGTGCGCAGGCTGGACCTGTATGGGCGCGTACTGGGCCCCTTCGGCGACGCCAGCTTCCAGGCCGAGCTGGAGACCGCGCGCAACCAGGCGCAGTGGTCGCGCCGGTTGCCCACGCTGCTGATGTCCAGCATCGGCGCACTGATGCTGGTGGCCTTGTGGCTGGCCTGGAAGGCGGGCGAATTGCGCCAGTTGCGCGGCACAGCCTGGCGGGCCGACCCGCCAGCAACGGCGGGGCAAGACGAAGACGACGACGCCCCCACCAGCCCCTCGGCCGCGCCCACCATCACGACCGCCACCACGGCGCCCCCCTTGGAGCGCGGCCAGGTCACCATGGTCAAGGCACTGCCCGGCAGCACCCGCACCCGTCGCCGCGTGCTGCTGCTCACGGACGCCGTCGTGCTCCTCGTCATCGGCGCTTTGGTCTACTGGGCCTGGCCCCAGTTCTACCAGCACGACTGCGCCCCGCGCAAGGCCTGCCCCCCCTGGATGCCCTATGCGTTTGCGGCACTGGCCCTGCTGCCCTTGATCCCCTCCATTGCCGTGCGGCGCAGGCTGAAGGCACTGGAGAGCATCCGCATCGGCACCGATGGCGAACAGGTGCAGGCCCGCGTCGGAAAAAAGCACTACCAGGCCCCTGCCGACCAGGTCACCTGCACCCGCCAGCAGCTGCTGATCGGCCTGGGCGCCGTGCCCCTGCGGCTCAATGGGCAGGCCCTGTTTGACGAAGAGGCTTTGCGCCACAACGTCATCCACCGCCTTCCCCAGATGCACATGGCCGACGGCCCCTGGCCTCCGGCCTGGCTGGTCCACTACTGGAAACGCGGCGGCTGGCGCGGGCGCGCCATCGTGATCGGCGTGGGGGCCTTGTGCGGCCTGGGGGTGGTGCTGATCATCATGCGGTGAAGCCACCAGGCACCGCGCACCGCGGCAACTGCTGCTGCAGGAGTTGCTGCAGGAGCAGCTGCTGCAGCGCAGCATCAAAAACTCTTAAATTGATAGCACCGGTCGCAATAGCGACAAGCGCCCTGCGCCTTGCTCATCACAATCCAGTGCATGGGAACCCTCTACCTCGTGCGCCACGGCCAGGCCTCGTTTGGCGCAGATGACTACGACGTGCTCAGCCCCCGCGGCCGCGAACAGGCCGTGCGCCTGGGCGAATACTGGCGCGCACGCGGGATGGCGTTTGACGCCGTGCTCACCGGCACGCTGCGCCGCCACACCCAAACACTGGAAGGCATTGCCCAAGGCCTGCAAACCACGCCCGAGGCGCTGCAGCTGCCGGGCCTCAACGAATACGACAGCCACGCGCTGATTGCCGCCATCCACCCCCAGCCCCTGGGCCCGGCCGACACGCCCGAGCGCTACCGCGCGCACTTCCGCATCCTGTGCGACGCACTGGCGCAGTGGATGGCGGGTGTCATCAGCCCCCAGGGCATGCCCAGCTGGAACGAGTTTTCGGCCGGCGTGCGCAGCGCACTCGACCATGTGCGCCACCACCATACGGGCCAGAACGTGCTGCTGGTGAGCAGCGGCGGCCCCATCTCTACCGCCGTAGGCGAGGTGCTGGGCACGGCGCCCGAGGTGACGATTGCGCTGAACATGCGCATCCGCAACAGCGCGGTGACGGAGTTCTCCATCTCGCCCAAGCGGCTGATGCTGCAAACCTTCAACACGCTCCCGCACCTGAACGAGCTGGAGCATGCGCAGTGGGTGACGCACGCCTGAGCACCGATATTTCGGTTTTTCAGGCTTTCAGGCTGCTTGCGCTAGCAAATCACGCGCCAATAGCTATCAATAAAATAGCAATCCGGCTCAATCCAGGTCAGGCCCGCCCGCCAGGGTCGACAGCGGCAGTGCCTGCAGCTCCTGCAGCAGCGCCACCAGTTGCTGCGCTGCAGCGTCCACTACCGCCCGCCCCTTGTCGGCCGTGGCTGCGGCCGCGTCACCTACGGCACCCGCCGGGTGGTAGTCCTGCATCTGCCAGCCCAGCTTGGCGGTTTTGCCGTTGCCCAGGATGGCGTAGCGCTCGGCCCGGTCCTGCGAGGTGGAGCGGAAGTTTTGCGCGTGCTGCATCCGCACCGTGGCGGGCGCCAGGTGCAGCATCATTGATGTCTCGATCTCGCCCGCATGGATGCCAAAGCGGTGCTCCTGGGCGCTGAACTGGCCCGCCACCGCGTCGGGCAGCGGCAGGCTGAACCAGCTGGCGCTGTAGACGATGAGATCGCAGCGCGTGCGCAGCTCACGCGCCACGATGTCCATCACGCTCACCTGGCCGCCGTGGCCGTTGAACAGCAGCAGCTTTTGGATGCCCGCACGGGCCACGCATTCACCGATCTCCGTCCACAGTGCCATCACCGTGGCGGGCGACAAGGTGAGCGTGCCGGGAAAGCGGATGTGCTCCGGGCTCAGGCCCACGTTCTGTGGCGGCAAAAACAGCACGGGCAAGTCGGCGGGCAGCTGCGGCAGCGCGGCATCGATCACGCCCTGCAGCAGCGTCGCATCGACCGACAGGGGCAGGTGCGGCCCATGCTGCTCGACAGCCGCCACGGGCAGCACGGCCACCACCTGCTCAGCCTGTCCGCTGGCCTTTAGCGCCGCGAAATCACGGGTGGACAAGTCGGCCCAGAAGCGGGAGGGCAAGGGAGTCAATGCGGCAGAAGTCATGTCTGCATGGTAGCGGCGCCATCGACCTCTGGGAAATAGGGGCTGCGGCCCCAGCCCTGCAACAAGGCCCAGCGGCCGCTAACATGCCACCATGACCCAAGACCTCTTCCGCCAAGACGCCTACCTGCGCGAATGCAACGCCCACATCACCGCGGTCACCGACGCCGGCATCGTGCTGGACCAGACCGTGTTCTACCCCCTGGGCGGCGGCCAGGCGGGCGACAGCGGCGTGCTGGTGCTGGCAGACGGCACGCAGATCACCATTGCCGACACGCGCAAGGGCAAGGACGCCGAGGGCCAACCCACCAGGGACATCGTCCACATCCCCGCTCCCGGGCAGGAAGACCGCGTGGCGCAGCTCCAGCCCGGTACGGCTGTCACCGCCCGCATCGACTGGGCGCGCCGCCACCGCATGATGCGCCTGCACACCACCAGCCACCTGCTGTGCCATGTGGTGCCGCAGCTGGTCAACGGCTGCTCCATCACGCCCGACTACGCGCGGCTGGACTTTGCGATGACCGACCCGCTGGACAAGGAGCAGCTGACCACCGCCATCGCCACCCTGGTGGCCGCCGCCCACCCGCTCACCGTGGCCTCGATCAGCGACGAAGAACTGGACGCCAACCCGGCTCTCGTCAAAAGCATGAGCGTGCAGCCCCCGCGCGGCACAGGGCGCATCCGCACCATCCGCATCGGTGGCGACGACGACGCGCCGCTGATCGACCTGCAGCCCTGTGGTGGCACGCATGTGGCCAACACCTCGGAGATCGGTAGCATCGTCGTCACCAAAATTGAGAAAAAAAGCGCCACGACTCGAAGAGTGTTGCTGGGTTTTGCTCCGTGAACAGCGCCCGACCCCACGGTCAACCATCTTGACCTGCCACAGCCGGCGGTTGCATTGGCTTACGCAGGCGGGCGCACAACAGAGACAATAGCGCCCGCGCGCAGCACCAGCCCGGCCCTCGGGCTGCAGTGACGGTGATTCACCGGGGCTGCACCGCCCCCTCTGCCTGCTGCCATGCCGATCTCCCTGCGCTCCCTCCCGTTTGCCTCCCTGCGCCAGCACCGCTGGTTCCGCCCGGCCGTTCGTGCGCTGACGGGTCTGATCGCCCTGTGGCTGGTCACCTGGCTCGCTATTCCGCCGCTGGTCAAGGGCCCGCTGGAGCGCATGGCCTCCGAGCAGCTGGGCCGCACCGTGACCATTGGCGGCATCGACTTTGAGCCCTGGAGCCTCGAATTCGCGCTGCGCGACGTGACCGTGGCGGGCGCCCATGGCGCGCCCCCGCAGCTAACCATTGGCCGCATCTATGCCGACGGCGAGCTGCAGTCGCTGTTGCGCCTGGCGCCCGTGGTGGACGCCTTCACCATCGACAACCCGGTGCTGCGCATCACCCACCTGGGCGACGGCCGCTATGACGTGGACGACATCATCGCCAAGGTCACCGCGCCCAAGAACGACCCCGAGCCCGACCAAGGCCCCGCGCGCCTGGCGCTGCACAACCTGGCGCTCACGGGCGGCAGCATCGACTTCATCGACAACACCGTCAGAGAAACCCACGAGGTACGCGCGCTGACGCTGAAAGTGCCGTTCATCAGCACCCTGCCGTCGCAGCGCGAGGTGAAGGTCGAGCCCCACCTGGCGTTCACGCTGGACGGCAGCCGGTTTGACTCCTCCGCCGAGGGCACGCCGTTTGCGCAAACCGGCAAAGCCGACGCGCAGATCCGGCTGGATGGGCTGAACCTTGCACCCTACCTGGGCTACCTGCCAGCCAATCTGCCCGTCAAGGTGTTGGGCGCCACGCTGGACGCGGACGTGAAGGTGGCCTTTGAGCAGCACCCGCGCATGGCCGTGAAGCTGAGCGGCACCGTGCAAGCCAGCGGCGTGCGCATGGCCGACCGCCAAGGGGCCGACCTGCTGAGCTACGAGCGCCTGACCATCGACATGGCCGACGTGCGCCCGCTGGAGCAGGTGGTGCGCCTGCAGCATGTGGAGCTGACGGCGCCGGTGGTCACGGCCACGCGCGACGCGGCGGGCCAGATCAACCTGGCACAGCTGGCAACGCCCGCCCCGGGGCCATCGGCGGCACAGGGCAAGACCACGGCCCCTGCTGCACCTGCGCCTGCAAGCGAACCCGCGTCCTCCAGCAAGGCCAAAGCCAAGGCCCCAGCCGCCCCCGCCTGGGCGGTCGAAGTCGCCTCGGTCGCCGTGCGCGGCGGCACCCTGCGCTGGGCCGACGCCACCACGCGCCCCGCCGCTGCCCTGCAGGCCACCAAGGTCACGCTGGATGCGGCCGCCATCGCCCTGCCCTTTGCCAAAGAGAATGCCAAGCCCTTCACCTTCAAGGGCGGGCTCCACCTGCAGGGCAGCACGCTCAGTTTCACCGGCGAAGCCACCGACCAGAAAGCCCAGGTCCACACCACCCTGAACGCCCTGGCCCTGCAACTGGCCGCGCCCTACCTGGCCCAGGCGCTGGAGCCCACGGTGACCGGCCAGCTCAGTGGCGATGTGGGTGTGACCTGGCAAGCCCCCACGGGCGCAGCCGCACAGGCCGGTGCCACGGGCGTCACGATCAAGGCGGGCCCCCTGGCGCTGGAACAGCTGGCGATCCAACAGGGCAAGACCAGCTTGGCCAGCCTGGGCAGGCTGGAGGTTACGGGCGCCGAAGTGCCTCTGGACGCGCGCACCGCCACGCTGGAGCGCCTGGCCATCAGCCAGCCGCAACTGGCGGTGGAACGCGGCGCGGACGGGCGCTGGATGTTCGAGCGCTGGCTGAAGGCGGCGAAGGCGGAGAAAGCGGCACCCGCCGTGCAAGGCGGCGCAC
>DATLGV010000603.1:0-2897 GCA_035540275.1 Acidovorax sp.
GCCTGAGCCTGAGCCTGAGCCTGTGCCTGAGCCTGTGCCTGTGCCTGAGCCTGCATCACTGCCTGTGCCTGTGCCCGCATCGCTGCCAGCACCCGTACCAGGGCCTGTGATGCTGCCGCCCCCTCCCGCGCCAATGGGGGAGGCGCCATCTGGCGTGCCGCCGCCGCAAGCGGCCACGACAAAAGCGGCTGCGACGAGCCACATCATCAATACAACAGATCGAACCAGCGCCTTCATGAGGTATGTCGCCCTTTTTCTCTCGCCGAACCCAAGGCGTGCGGCAGGTCGCCGTCCTCTGCCGGAGTGGTCATGGGAATGTTCATGGGGCATGAACATCCCGCTCGTTTTCGTAATAGGTGTAGATCCCCACCCGCATGCGCCCTGCCCCTTGCCCTGCGCTCTGTTCCACGGCGTCCGTCATTTCGCGCACGAGCTGGTGGTGCACCGTGTCCCAATGCTGGCGGATCAGCCGATGTATGCGCTCGCAGTCCTCCAATGTCAAGCCCGACGCAAAGACAGCGCGCTCCAGCATGCGAGGCTGTTGGTCCAGGGTGTTGGAGACTGCTGCCAGCAAATGGTCTCGCACGTTGTCGCCCAAGAATGCGAGCATGTCACGCAGGCTGGCGGCCGGCACAAAACTGTCGCCCAGCAAATGCACCTCGCCATCGGACAGTGTCACCAGATTGAGCCGCTGCAACTCCTCCAGCACCGTGCGGTGGTGGACATTGCCACGGGTGGCAAAACGCGACAGCAGCTCGAACGACTGACCTGAGCCTGAGTCGGCCAAGGGCAGCTTGCGCTGGGATTCATCCTCTGCCACCACTTGCAGCCAGGCAGTATATGCCTTGGCCGCAGCGGAACTCTCGGTCGCAGGCAAGACGGTGCGGCCATCGCGCACCCGGGTTGTCACGTCCTTGCGATTGAGCCCGGTGGTTGTGGCCAGCTGGCTGAAGTTGGGCTTTGAGCCATCTTTTTTGTGCCAGAGCTTGCGGGCCTCATCCACCAACAGATCGCGCAGCACCTCTTCGAGTTGCGGGTGCTTCAGCCCCATGGCCAACGCCAAGCGCACCGCTGGCTGAAGGATCCGCGCAAACGCGGCTTGGGCCCAAGAAAGTCGATCGTGCATGAAGTTTCAGGATAGGCCGCGATTCTCAACGAATTTCGCCGCAACCACCACGCCAGACCGTACCCACAGTGCCCCACGTGTCGGCAATCCAACGGACTGAAGGGCAGCGCTTCACACAGGGCGCTGGCGATTTTGCACGGGATGGCGTTGCAGCGCAGCAGGGCTGGACGCCGGGGGCGCGCCGCACAGGCGCATGCCCCTGCAGGCAGCCGGGGAGCCAAAGCCCTCGATTCACCGGCCTGATTTCCATCCAGCCCCTTGTACAGCGGCCGAGGCATGGGGTCTGCGGCGTTACGCCGTAGCGGTTCGCGGCCCATGGGCGAGCAATGGGCTGCGGCCCTGGCCTGGCATTCCGCCCCGCCAGGGCCGCTGTGCGCGCCCGGACGATCAACCCCGGGCCGCTACCGTTCATCGCCCGCCGGGCACCACTCATCCCCACGCCGTCCTTGGAACATCTTGCAATACATCAGATGTGATGATTTCACATTCGAACACTAATGCCGCAGCTTGGCAAAGGAGAAACGGCATGGGTCGAAATAAAGGGTTTACCCTGATAGAGCTGATGATCACGGTTGCCATCGTTGGCATCCTGGCGGCCATTGCCTATCCGGCGTACCAGGATCAAGTGCGCAAATCGCGCCGGGCAGAGGCGCAGTCGGTGCTGATGAACATAGGCACCCGCCAGCAACAGATGCTGCTCGATACACGCAGCTATGCAGCCACAGCCGCGTCCTTGAGCGTGACCGTTCCTCCCCAGGTCACCACTTACTACGCTGTCAGCGTGTCGGCTCCGGCCAGCACGCCCCCATCGTTTGCGGCAACCGCCACCCCGCAAGGAGACCAGGCCAAGGACAAATGCGGGACGCTGGGCATCGACAACACCGGCGCAAAGACTGCGTTGAAAAACGGAACCGCCCAGACAGGCTGCTGGTAGGAAAGCACCATGCGCACCGCACTACGCAAACCGGCCCCCGGCTTCACGCTCATCGAGCTGATGGTCACCGTGGCGTTGCTGGCGATATTGATGTCCTTGGCGGCGCCCTCCTTCCAGGCCTTGCTGGAGACCCAACGCATGCGCGCCGCGGCTTTCGATCTCATGGCAGACCTGACGCTGGCCCGCAACGAAGCCCTGAAACGCGGAGACCTGGCAAACCCGGTCACGCTTCGCCCCACTTCGGGTGACGCGGCCCATTGGGAAGCAGGCTGGAGCGTGATGGTCGGGACCGAAGTCGTCAGCCGAAAGAATCCATTGGGCAACGGCATCACGTTCACGGGCCCTGCGCTCGTGACCTTTGACCGCAATGGTCGCGTAGCGAACTCCACCACAGTGGCCCGTTTTGCGATGGTGACCAGCAGTGCCAATCGCAGCCGCTGCATATCCCTGGACCCCTCGGGTCGCCCCAAGAGCGCCACTACGGCATGCCCGTCATGAAAACCACCCCAGCCCGTCAACAAGGCGTCGCATTGATCGAGGTGCTGATCGCCATGCTCATCGTGGCATTTGGCGTATTGGGCTTTGTGGGCCTGCAGGCCAGGACGACCGTGGCCAACCTGGAGGGCTACCAGCGGTCGCAGGCCCTCATCCTGGTCAACGACATGGCCGAGCGGATCAACCTGAACCGCACCAGCGCCGCTGCCTACATTGGCAACAACATCGGTGTGACCGACCCTGGCAACTGCGCGCTGCCCACCCTGACCCGCGCCCAGCAAGACCTTTGCCAATGGTCCACAGCCATTCGAGGCTCGGGCGAAGTGCAAGGCACCGCCAAAG
>DATLGV010000604.1:0-1636 GCA_035540275.1 Acidovorax sp.
GCACGATCTTGCCCCGAAGGCTGCTGGCCGGGGTGTCACCACCCAGCACGCTGGCGGCAGACAACACGGGGAAAGCGTCCGGGCCGTGGGCGGCCGTCTGCCAGCGGGGGCGCAGCACGGCGGCTGCATTCGTCGGAATGCTCAGCCCCCCCAGCCGCAACCCGCCGGACGCATCTGCCATGCGGAGATCGCCCCCACCCAGCTGCAGGCTGTGTTGCGCCGCCAGCAGCGCCAGGGACGGTACCCCGACGTTGTCGTGGCGAAGCAGCAGGGGAATCTGGCGCACCCGGCCATCCGGGTCAGGCGCTGCATGCATGTGGCCCACCCCTGCTGCCACGGCGCCCAGCGATGCGATGGGGTGCTGGGCCGATGGCATGGCGGGCACGTGAACACCCGGGTCGGGCACTGTGCTGCGGCGCACATAGGAGGGAAGCGGTGCAGGAGCGCCGGTGCTTTCGTAGCGCGAGGCCAGGAAAACGTTGCCTGCCCGCTGGATGGCTGCAGCCAGGCGCGCATCGCCGTCGAGGGCCGTTTCTGCCTCCCCCACCACGCGGCCCAGCTCGGCCGTCAAGGCGGTGCCCTCGCCCGCTGTGGCAAGGGTTTCGCGGATTTTTCGCAGGTAGCCCAACCCTCTGTCGCTCTGGGGCTGCGTGAAGGCGGGGGTATAAACGATGGTCTGGGCGCCCGCCGCTGACAGGCGATCGATGAGCTGCGCGTGAACGTCACGCGGCCAGGGCCAAGGCCCGACCGTGGCAAGGCTGGCGTCGTCGATGCCCACCATCACCACGTCGGCCAACGGGGCGGGGGATGCAATGCGGATGGCTGCGTCGTAGAGCTTGTGTTCGAGCGACACCGACAGGCCCGTGACCGCACACAGGCCTGCTGCGACCAGTGCCACCAATCCGCCCCAAAAGCCGTCGGTACGCCATCCATCCATCCGCCGTGCCGAGGTTTTTCGTCCCACTTGCTGTTGTTCCACTCAGTATTGAAGGGTTCAAAGCAATATCTGCGCCCATGCAGGCCGAGGACTCCGGGGCAGCAGAACGGCAGCGATTGGGCGACGGAGGGGGGCGCGGCGTGTCGTTCTTGTCATGCAACCGGAGGCAGGGCGCCACCGCGTTGTCATTTTTGTCACCCGTTGGCCCGCAAGAAGGACTGGGCCTTCGTGCGAGCCCCGGTTGCGCCCATCAGGTGGCGGACGCGCTGCGCGAACCCTTGCGCCAGAACTTGCCCACACCCACCACCAGCGCGGCGCCGAGTGCGGCCGCCACATAGTGCAGCGCAGGGTGCGCTACGGCGTAGTCGTGCAGGATGGCATCGCTGGCGATGGTTTCACCACCCACCCAGCCAATCAGGGCAGCGCCCAGCATCACGATGATGGGGAAACGCTCCATGAGCTTGATCATGAGGGTGCTGCCAAAGATGACCAGCGGAATGCTGATGGCCAGGCCCAACACCAGCAGCACCACGTTGCCCTGGGCCGCAGCCGCCACGGCGATCACGTTGTCGAGGCTCATCACCAGGTCGGCAATGAGGATGGTGCGCACGGCGGCCATCAGGCTGCCATAGGTTTTGGACTCGCCCTCTTCCTCCTCGTCGTCGCTGAGCAGCTGAAAGCCGATCCACAGCAACAGGC
>DATLGV010000605.1:0-1923 GCA_035540275.1 Acidovorax sp.
CCGCAACCGTTGGAGATGCTGGATGCAATCACGATGGTGTTGGCCGGGGTCAGCGTCTTGAGGCGCTGGCCCGCTGCATCGGTGGCGCCGTAGCGCTGGTTGAGCACGTAGTAGCCAAACTCCACCGCCTGCAGGGTGGTGGTGCCCCAGTCCTTCTCGGCATTCTGGCCCGAGTGTGCGTGTTTGAAAGCAAAGCGGTTGGGGGTGGCGGTGTTGAAGGCGGCCAGCTCGGTGGCGGTGAGGCCCGCGTTGAAGGCTGCGGCCTTGCCCGCTGCGGCGGCCGTGGCGCGGGTGCCGTCCATCAGCGGCACGGTGTCGTTCATGAGGTCGTGCGGCGCACCGCCCGTGCCCTTGTCAGAGTACGCCACGGCGCAGCCCTTCTTCAGGCCCCACTCGCCGGTGGAGATGCCGCCGTACACACCGCGCGACCCGGAAGCCGTCGCGGTGATCATGCAGGGCTTCTTCGGGTCGAAGCTGGCAGGCACCTGCACCATGAGGGTGACGTTCTTGCGGCCCGTGCCATCGTCGGCAAACGCGATGTATTCGGTGCCTGCCACCTTGCCTTCGCCGGTGGTGACCTTGCCCTGCGCGTCCACATTGGGGCCATAGAGCAGGCCGTAGCCGCCGGCCGCCGTCATGTCGAGCATGGCGCGGTAGTTGGTGTGGATGGCGGTGCGGCGCAGCTCGGCCGCCGTGGGCTTGAGCGGGTCGGCATAGGCCGGTGGCACGGCGGCCGCCAGGCCCGTGGCGCCCAGGCCTGCCGTGAGCAGGTCGTTGCTGGTGCCGTCGTACGTGGCCTCGCTGATGGCGCCCAGGTAGGCGGGCTTGGTGTTGAGTGCGGCGCTGTCGCCGTCACTGCCACCGCAGGCAGCCAACACCGCCGCAGCCAGCACGGCGGGAACGAACGGACGAGAAAAGGGACGAAAACGCGGGTTCTTCATGCTCATCTTCATGTGCTTGTCTCCTGGAGTTTTTTCTTTGCGTCTTTGTTGCACAGCTCACCCACACACCCAAGCCACGCCAGTCACCCGGCGCGGCCGGGCCACTCACCCCACCTTGCGCGCAGCTGCCGCGCGCAGGCGCCCCACCACACCGGTGGGGAAGTAGTAAACAGACAGAACGAACAGCACGCCCAGCCACAGCAGCCAGCGGTCGGGCGACAGCAGGGCCGACAGCCAGGGCAGGCCCGACGTGGCCTCACTGCCCAGGCGCAGCAGATCCTGCAGGTAGCTTTGCGCCACCAGAAAGAGCACGGCGCCAATGGCCGAGCCGTAGATGGTGCCCATGCCGCCGATCACCACGATCAGCAGGCAGTCCATCATGATTTCGAAGCTCAGGGACGTATCCGGCCCGTTGTAACGCAGCCAGAGCGCCAGCATGGCGCCTGCCATGGTGGCAAACAGCGCCGACAGCACGCTGGACGTGGTGCGGTACACCACCACGCGGTAGCCAATGGCCTCGGCGCGGAACTCGTTCTCGCGGATGGCCTGCAGCACGCGGCCGAAGGGTGAGTTGACGATGCGCAGCAATGCCAGCACCAGTGCCACGGCCGCGACGAAGAGCAGGTAGTAGCAGATCAGCCGCCCATCAATGCTCACGCCCAGGAAGGGGTCGTCAAACGGCTCAAAGCTGGGCGACAGGAACTCGGGCACCTTGAAAGTCAAGCCGTCTTCGCCGCCGGTGATGTCCGACAGCTGCGAGGCCAGCGTCTGGAACGCCGCCGCCACGGCCAGCGTGATCATGGCAAAAAAGATGGCACGCACGCGCAGCGAGAAGAGCCCCACCGCGAGCGACAGCAGCAGCGAGAGCACCAGCGCCCCGGCCAGCCCCACCAGCAGCGCCGACCACGTGGGCCCCATGCGGGTGGTGGCCACGGCAATGCCGTAGGCACCGATGCCAAAGAACATGGTGTGCGCAAAGCTC
>DATLGV010000606.1:0-2596 GCA_035540275.1 Acidovorax sp.
AAGCCCTACGTCTACCAGACCAACGCCGATTGAGCATCTTTTGAGCCGCCAGCGCATTTGCTTATTGCGCTGGTAGCTCCTGATTCAATAGCAGATCATGACCACCGCGAACGCAGCCGAAGCGGCAGACTCGCCCGGCACGCCCTCGCTGGATGCGGCGGGCATGCCCATGGTGGTGGACCAGGTGGCCCTGGCGCGCCTGTATGGCGAGCCGCTGTTTGCGCTGCCGCAGGACCTGTACATCCCGCCCGACGCGCTCGAAGTCTTCCTCGAAGCCTTTGAAGGCCCGCTGGACTTGCTGCTCTACCTGATCCGCAAGCAGAACTTCAACATTCTCGACATTCCCATGGTGGGGGTGACCAAGCAGTACCTGGCGTATGTGGACGAGATCCGCAGCCGCAACCTGGAGCTGGCGGCCGAGTATTTGCTGATGGCGGCCATGCTCATCGAGATCAAGTCGCGCATGCTGCTGCCGCCCAAGAAGCAGGAAGGCGGCGAGGAGCCCGAAGACCCGCGCGCCGAGCTGGTGCGCCGCCTGCTCGAATACGAGCAGATGAAGATGGCCGCCGCCCGCCTGGGGCAGCTGCCGCAGTACGGCCGCGACTTTCTCAAAGCCCAGGTCTACATCGAGCAAAGCCTGCAGCCGCGCTTTCCGGACGTGCATGTGGTGGAGCTGCAGGAGGCCTGGCGCGACATTTTGAAGCGCGCCAAGCTCGTGCAGCACCACAAGATCACCCGCGAAGAGCTGAGCGTGCGCGAATACATGAGCATGGTGCTCAAGACTTTGCAGGGCCGCCGCTTTGTGGAGTTTGAAGAACTCTTCGAGCCCGAAAAAGGCAGCACCGTACTGGTGGTGACCTTCATCGCGCTGCTGGAGCTGGCCAAAGAGACGCTGATCGAGATCACGCAGGCCGAGGCGTTTGCGCCCATCTACGTGCGCCTGGCCTACACGCCGGCCTAGGGCCGCTTCCCACTGTTCACCGCCCTGGCCGGTGGCCGTGGCATTACCCCTTACCCGCAAGCCATGGCATCCCACGACTTTGACGTTCTCATCGTAGGCAGCGGCCTCGCAGGCCTCTCCGCCGCCCTGCACCTGGCGTCCACCCACCGCGTGGCCGTGATCACCAAGCGCACGCTGCAGGATGGCTCCAGCGGCTGGGCCCAGGGCGGCATTGCTGCCGTGCTGGCCGATGACGACAGCTTTGCCGCGCACATCGAAGACACGCTGGTCGCGGGCGCGGGCCTGTGCGACCTGGCCACCACGCGCTTCGTGGTGGAGAACGCGCCCGAGTCCATCGCCTGGCTGCGTGGCCTGGGCGTGCCCTTCACGCTCGAAGGCGACCAGCTGCACCTGACGCGCGAAGGAGGCCACAGTGCGCGCCGCATTGCCCATGTGACGGATGCTACGGGCGCCGCCGTGCAGCGCACGCTGATCGACGTGGTGCGCAGTACACCGGGCATCACACTGTTCGAGCAGCACACGCTCGTGGACCTCATCACCACGCGCAAGCTGGGTTTGCCGGGCCACCGCTGCCTGGGCCTGTATGCGCTGGACAGCGACACGGATGAAGTGGTGACCTTCCGCGCCCCCCAGACCATCCTGGCCACGGGCGGCGCGGGCAAGGTGTACCTGTACACCACCAATCCCGACACCGCCACCGGCGACGGCATTGCCGCCGCCTGGCGCGCAGGCTGCCGCGTGGCGAACATGGAGTTCATCCAGTTCCACCCCACGGGCTTGTACCACCCGCACGAAAAGTCCTTCCTCATCAGCGAGGCGGTGCGCGGCGAAGGCGGGCAACTCAAGCTGCCCCCATCGGTCGGCGGCGCGCGCTTCATGCTGGACCACGACCCGCGCGCCGAGCTGGCCCCGCGCGACGTGGTGGCCCGCGCGATCGACTTCGAGATGAAGAAGCACGGGCTGGACTGTGTGCACCTGGACATCTCGCACCAGAGCCCCGCGTTTCTGCAAGAGCACTTCCCCAACATCCTGGCGCACTGCGCGTCGCTGGGCATCGACATCACGAAGGAACCCATCCCCGTGGTACCCACCGCCCACTTCACCTGCGGCGGCGTGCTGACCGACCTGGCGGGGCGCACCGACCTGCCAGGCCTGCATGCCGTGGGCGAGGTCGCCTGCACCGGCCTGCACGGCGCCAACCGCCTGGCCAGCAACTCGCTGCTGGAATGCATGGTGTTCGCCCGCGCCGCCGCACAGGCCATCGCAGCTGCGCCGACCACCGAACTGCCCACCGTGCCCGCATGGGACGACAGCCGCGTGACCGATGCCGACGAGTCCGTCGTCATCTCGCACAACTGGGACGAGCTGCGCCGCTTCATGTGGGACTACGTGGGCATCGTGCGCACCAACAAGCGCCTGGAGCGCGCCGCGCACCGCATTGCGATGCTGCAGGGCGAGATCCAGGAGTTCTACGCGCACTTCCACGTCACGCGCGATTTGCTGGAGCTGCGCAACCTGGTGCAGGTGGCCGACCTGATCGTGAAAAGCGCCCAGCTGCGCCGCGAAAGCCGGGGCCTGCATTTCAGCCGCGACTACCCCGAAGTCGCCGCCCCAGCAGCGCCCACCATCCTCGTC
>DATLGV010000607.1:0-1995 GCA_035540275.1 Acidovorax sp.
ATGCGCCGCCGCCTGAGTTTGGCGCCGACCCCATCCTCTCGCCCCGGGGCGTGGTCTATGTGGCCGGGCCCGACCAGCTGGACTTGCTGAAACAAACCTACGAGGAAGCGCACGCCACCTCGCCCAATGTGCAGTGGGTGGGGCATGCCGAGCTGCTGGCGATGCTGCCTTGCATGAAGCCCGAGGCTGTGGCCGCAGGCATGAGCGAGCCCGAGGCGGCGGACATCGACGTGAACGCCCTGCACCAGGGCTACCTGCGCGGCCTGCGCCAGCGTGGCGGCCAGGTGCTGACCCACGCCGAGGTCACGGCCGTGCGTCGCGAAGGCACTGTGTGGCAGGTGACTCTGGCCGATGGGCGGGTATTTGCCGCCCTCACCATCGTCAACGCTGCGGGCGCATGGGCCGATGTGGTGGCGGGCCTGGCGGGTGTGCCGCCCATCGGGCTGGAGCCACGCCGCCGCACGGCGTTCACCTTCCCCGTGCCAGAGGGCATGGACGCCACCCACTGGCCGGCCGTGATCGGCATCGACGAAAGCTTTTACTTCAAGCCCGATGCGGGGCAACTGCTGGGCTCACCGGCCAATGCGGACCCCACGCACCCGCACGATGTGGTACCCGAAGAGCTGGACGTGGCCACCGGGACCTATCACATCGAGGAAATGACCCGCTTCCAGATCCGCCGCCCATCCCACACCTGGGCCGGGCTGCGCTCGTTTGTGCCCGATGGCGACATGGTGATTGGCTGGGACAACCATGTGCCCGGCTTCTTCTGGCTGGCCGGGCAGGGCGGGTATGGGATTCAGAGTGCGGCGGGCGCCTCGTTGCTGGCGCGGCAGCTGCTGCGGGGCGAGCCGCTGGCCGACGAGTTGGTGCGCGAGGGCGTGGGTGTGGAAGGGCTGTCGCCTGCGCGTTTGCGCTGAGCCGTGCGGGAGGGGTGAATCGCCCTTCAGGCGAACGTATTGACGTTGGTGCCCAGCGTGCCGCTGGTGGCCAGCGCGGGCTGGGGCATGGACTGCTGCATGGCGTCGATCATCGTGGCGGCCGACGCGGCCTGCATGTCCAGCGCCTTTTTCAGCACCACCATGTTCAGGGCGTCCGACGTCTTGGCGCTGGCCAGGCTGGTAGCGGTGTTGACGATGCTGTTGGTCAGGGCGACGTCCATGGTGACTCCTTGGGGCAATGGCGGGTTATCGGCACGGCAGAACATGGCTTGAGCCTTGTTACATGTGCAGGGGCCGCGAGGCCGCTCTGTTCTGCTTCGCCTAATCCAGCGCGGGTACTCCAAGGGGCGCGCAGGCGGCCAGGTCAGAGGCACGGGTGTGTGGCAGCTGGCGGGCTGCGTCGCGCAAGGCGGTGCGCAGGCCTTCGTCCAGCGTGGGGTGGTAGAACGGCATGCCCAGCAGGTCATGCACCGTCAGCTGCTGCTGCACGGCCAGGGCCAGCAGGTGGGCCAGGTGCTCGCCATCGGGGGCACACAACTCGGCGCCCAGCAGCCGGCCACTGGCATGGTCTGCATACACGCACAGGCGCCCCTGGTTGCGCTGGGCGGTACGGGCACGGCCTTGCGTTGCGTAGCTGGCGGTACCGGTGATGGTGTGGTGCGGGTCCATGTCGGCCACGCGCGGCCCCACGACGGCGACGCTGGGGTCGGTAAAAACGATGGACAGCAAGGTGCGGCGCCTGAAGCGGGTGGGGGCCGTGGCCAGGGCGTTCATGCCTGCGATATGGCCTTCGTCGGTGGCCTCGTGCAGCAAAGGGGTGTGGGTATTGGCGTCGCCGGCCAGAAACACGGGCAAATTGCCTATTTGCTGGGTTTGCGGGTCTATCGTGGGCAAGCCATGGCGGTCCAGAGGCACGCCCAAGGTCTCCAGGCCCAGGTCCTCGATGTTGGGCACCCGGCCCATGGCGGCGATGACCTGGTCCACCACCACGCGGTTGGCGCCGCTGGCGACCTCGATGCCCCCGGGCACTTCGCGCAGCTGTGCCTCGGCGCCC
>DATLGV010000608.1:0-1734 GCA_035540275.1 Acidovorax sp.
GCCCAGCATCATCAAGGACATCGGCCGCGTGATCCGCATGCTGGCGGACCAGGGCCTGAACGGGGAAGAGGTGGCCATCCTGCTGTGCGAGCAGTACTACGACTTTGCGCAGGAGCTGGCCGACGAGTACCTGGTGATGGAGCGCGGCGAGGTCATCGCACGCGGGCCGGGCTCGGAGATGGAAGCCAAGGGCATTCGCAACCTGGTCGCCATCTGACGGCTCATGGCTGTTGCGCCGCAACACCGCGGGCTGGGCCCCGCCAGCGCGACACACTCTCCATGATCAGCACCGTGCACACCATCCACGTGCCGCCCAGCAGCCAGCCCGCCAGCACGTCGCTGGCGTAGTGCACGTGCAGCACCACCCGGCTCCAGCCGGTGGTGAAGATCAGCGCACCGGCCAGCACCGCCGCCGGCAGGTGCCATGCACGGGGCAACAGACGCGTGGCCAGGTAGGCCAGCATGGCGTAGGCCACCATCGACGCACTGCTGTGCCCGCTGGGAAAGCTGTAGCCACTGGCCTCGGCGATGCCGTGCGTGTGCTCGGGCCGCACGCGCTCGAACAGATTCTTCAGCACCTTGGTCAGCGCGCCGTTGCCCGCTATGGCCACCAGCCAGCCGGTGGCCAGCAGGCGGTGCCGGCGCAGCCAAAGCGCGGCGGCCACGCCCAGCGCCAGTGCGGTCAGCACCCAGGTGTCGCCCAGGTGGGTGAGGGTGGCGAACCACTGCAGCACGGCGGCCGATGCCTGCGCTTGCAGGCTGGCGGCCAGTGCGTCGTCCAGTGCGCCCCAGGTGCCCGGGGCGCGCCCGCTGTCGGCCAGCTCTGCCAGGGCGGCACCGGTCAGCACCAGAGCGCACGCCGAGACGGCCATGGCTGTCACCAGCACCCAGCGCGCTTGGGCCGGAAACACGCGGCCCAGCGGTGTGCCCGCGTGTTGGCGCAGGCTGCGCAGACCGGTCAACGCCACGGTGCCCAGCAATGCAAAAACCAGCACGCCAGCCATCCACCAGCCCACGGGGTGCTGCGCCAGCAGGGCGCCAATGTCGGCAGCTGTTGTTGCCTCGGAGGGGGTGGTCATGGGAGGGGGTCCTTGTCTGTCTGCATGTGACGCCAGGTGTGCATGAAAAGAAGAGAAGAGAAGCCGGGGGCTGCACCGAAGTTCCCAGCATCCCACAGGGGCGGTGGGTGAGAGGGCGGTGGGTGTATTGCGCCTTCACGCCGGATGTCGGCGCAGGCTGACAGGCGGAAGGCATGGCTGCTGGCTGCGCGGCGCGCGATCGCTTGCCACCATGGGGCTCTCTGCGGCGCATGTGGACGCTGGCGGCGTGGTTGAGACCTGCGGTCTGGACCAGCCGCTGCGATGGGTTCTGCGCGCTGCGGGATGGCCCTTGTTTGTTGCAGTGTTTTTTGCATGCCCTTTTCTGATGATGCCCTTCCTCGCCCGCTCCGCGGCCCCATCCATCTGGTGGTGCCCCGCAGGCCCGGTGCCGACCTGGACCTGTTGCGTGCCAAGCTCGAAGGCGTGCCCGCCTTGCAGGCGCACGACGTGGTCTGGCATGTGCCCGACCGGCGTGCCGATATCGTGCAGCTGGCCGAGCGCGCTGCACAGGCCGCGCGGGACGACGGCGGGTTGATGGTGGCCGCCGGGGGCGACGGCACCGTCAACGCCGTGGCGTCGGCCGCGCTGCACGCAGGGGTGCCGCTGGGCGTGGTGCCCATGGGCACGTTCAACT
>DATLGV010000609.1:0-5966 GCA_035540275.1 Acidovorax sp.
TATACCTTCCCCACCTGCACGGCCGCTGCCTTGTCGGCGCAGACACCACCCGCAGGCGCCACGGGGGGCGCGGACTGGTGGAAGACCTACGCGTTCTCCGACAGCTTCCACCCCACGCCGTATGGCCACCAGCTAGTCAGCCAGCTGGTATCGCGTTCGCTGGCCCGCGCGGGCTGGCTGTAATCGGCAGTTGAAGGGTTCCTACACCATGCAAAACAAAAACATCACCCCTTCCCTGGCTGGCGCTGTGGCTGCACTGGCGCTCACCCTGTCCGGCGGCGCGCAGGCCCAGACCGCTGGCAGCTGGCTGGTGCGTGCGGGCGCCACGCAAATCTCGCCCCAGGTCACCAGTGGCGACCTGTCGGCGCCCAGCTTCATGGGCACCAAGGTGGACGTGCGTGCCGACACGCAGCTGGCCGGTGGCATCACCTACATGCTCACCGACCAGTGGGCGGTGGACGTGCCCCTGGCGCTGCCTTTCAAGCACGACGTCATGGGCGCCGGGGCCATCGAGGGCGTGGGCAAGATCGGCGAGGTCAAGGTGCTGCCCATGACCGTGTTCGCGCAGTACCGCTTTCTGGAGGCCCATGCGCGGGTGCGCCCCTATGTGGGCCTGGGCGTGACCTACGCCAAGTTCTTCAAGGAGCGGGGCACCGCGGCGCTGACCGGGCTCACCGGCGGCAGCCCTTCGCGCCCCACCACGCTGAGCGCTGAATCCCGGTTGGGCCTGACGCCGCAGGTGGGCGTGAGCATTGCGCTCAACGACCAGTGGTCGCTCGACGTGGCGTACTACAAGACCTTCGTGAAGACCCGCAACACGCTGTCCACCGGCCAGACCATCGACGTCAAGCTCAACCCCAACGTGGTGGCGCTGGGCGTGGTGTACCGGTTCTGACCCCACCCGGGGACAGAGCCGCCGTCCACAAAAAAGGCCGCACGGTGGGCGGCCTGAAGTGAAAGGAAGCCTGCAGTGCGCCGGCTTACCAGCGCGCGCGCAGGCGGCCGTAGGCGTAGGTGCCAAACTGGCGCTGGGCCGACGGCGTGAGGTACACGCTGTCGGCAAACACGTACGAGGTGGCATTGGCACCCGACAGCAGCGTGGAGGACGTGCACAGGGCCGAATTGACCTGGCCCGCGCCAATGCCGATGCCGTTGGTGGTGTCCACCGACGTGCACACTGCCGCCGTGGAGTTGTTGAAGCCATAGTTGCCCGGCACGCTGGTGTACAGGTTCACGTAGTAGGCCGAGTCCACGTACAGCACATTGGCACCCAGGTCCACGATGCCCACGAGCAGGCCTTCGTTGAAGCGGCTGCTGGCATTGCTCAGCAAGGCCTCGCGGCCGATGGTCTTGGCCCAGGGGGTTTTGCTCAGATCGTAGGTGCCGGTCACCACCACGTACTTGGCGCCCGCCGTCACCAGGCGGCGCACTTGGGCGGCCAGGTCTTCACCGGCCTTGCGGGCGGCGGCGACCATGGCGTCCTGGGTCTGTGTGCCTGCGTTCACGGCGGCCATGCCCGCGATCACGTCGCTGATGCCGCCGCTCACGATCACCACGTCGGCGGCCGCAAAGCTGCCGCTGGCCAGGAACGTGTCGATCTGCTCGGTGATGGTGCGGGTGCTGGCGTTGCCGGCCGCATCGGGCTTGGCACTGACGCGGGCGTTGCCGGTGGCGTAGCTCAGGCCGCCCGCAGATGCGGGGGTGAGCGGTTTGCCGTAGTTGTTGACCAGTTGCAGGGTCCAGTTGTTGATGCTGCCGTCGTTGACGGTGTAGCGTGAACCGTTTTGCCCCACGTCATTCATGGCATCGCCAAACGCAATGAAGCGCTGGGGCGAGATGGCCGATTCGGTGGTGCTGGAACCGCAGGCCGCGAGCAACGCGGCCGACGCGCATGCGGCGACCATGAGGGCGCGACGCATCCAATTTGCTGCCATGTATTTCTCCAGAAAAGTGGGGGGTAGTTTAACGACGCAAAGTCAACGGATGTAAAGCGGCGCCATCGCGCCAGGTCAGGCTGCGGAGGCGCGCTGCAGGCGGTCGCGCACGCCCTCCCACTCGGGGCTGGCGGGCGGGGTCTCGATCCAGATCAGCTTCACGCCCTCGTCGTCAAAACCGCGCAGCACGGCGAACAGCTGTTGCGCCGTGGCCGCTGCGTCGTCGGGCATGCGGCGCATGACCAGCTGGGAGGACTGGGTGCGCAATGCGGTGCGGGCGTAGACCGCGATGTGGGCCGCGTCAGCGCCCAGCAGGTCCAGACTGGTCTGCAGCGCCTTGGCATCCATCAGCCGCACCTTGGCGCTGGGCGCGTAGTGGGCCTCCAGGGTGCCCGAGGCGCGGGGCGTGGCCGTGGGCAGGTCCTCCTTGGACAGCGGGGGCACACCACAAGCCGCTGCAATCTGCGCCCGGGTGATGGCGCCGGGGCGCAGCAGCACAGGCACGCCCCGCGTGCAGTCCACGATGGTGCTTTCAATGCCCACGCCGCAGGGCCCGCCGTCCAGCACCAGCAGGTCGGCGCCCAGCTCGTCCTGCACATGCTGGGCGGTGGTGGGGCTCACGCGGCCAAAACGGTTGGCGCTGGGGGCTGCCACACCCCAGACGGGCGGGCTACCCGCTTCGTCGCCATCGCCTGCGGCCGCGCAGGCCAGCAGCAGCGCGTGGGCCACGGGGTGTGCGGGGCAGCGCAGCCCCACGCTGTCCTGCCCGCCGGTGGCGGCAGTGGCCACACCGGGCTGGCGTGGCAGGATGAGCGTGAGCGGGCCGGGCCAGAAGGCATCGACGAGCTTCTGGGCGAACGCGGGCACCGTGCTGGCGAAATGCGCAATGCCCTCGGCATTGGCCACATGCACGATCAACGGGTGGTCGCTGGGCCGCCCCTTGGCCGCGAAGATCTGTGCCACGGCGGTATCGCTGCTGGCATCGGCCGCGAGGCCATACACCGTTTCGGTGGGGAGACCCAGCAGGGCGCCGCTGCGCACCGCGCGTGCCGCCGTGGCGATGGCCTGGGGGTCGTTGCCGTCGAGGATCATGGAAACAGCCCGGCTCAGAAGGGCGCGATGCCCAGCAGCGCGGCGGCCTGCAGGGCCGTGGCGCGCGCAGCCTCGGGGGTGGCGGCGGTGATGTTCAGGTGGCCCATCTTGCGGCCGCGCTTGGCGTCGCGCTTGCCGTACAGGTGCAGGTGCGCGCCGGGCAGGGCCAGTACCTGGGCCCAGGGCGGGGTCTGCGCCGCGTCGCCGTGCGCAAACCACAGGTCGCCCAGCAGGTTCAGCATGACGGCAGCGCTGTGCTGGCGCGGCTGCACGAGCGGCAGGCGCGCCATGGTGCGCACCTGCAGCTCGAACTGTGACACGTCGCAGGCGTTCTGGCTGTAGTGGCCGCTGTTGTGCGGGCGCGGGGCGATCTCGTTGACCACCAGGCTGCCGTCCTGCAGCACAAAGAACTCCACGCACAGCACGCCCACGTATTGCAGGCCTTCTGCTACAGATTTTGCAGCTGCCACCGCTTGAGTCACCAGCGCTTGCGGCAGATTTTCTTCATAAACCTCGGTCACGGCCAGGATGCCGTCACGGTGCAGGTTGCGCTGCACGGGCAGGTGCACCATCGTCCCCTCGGCGCCGCGCGCCACGATGACGGAGCATTCCAGCTGCAGGGGCAGCATTTTCTCCAGCACGCAGGGCACCTTGCCGACCGCGTCCCATGCGGCGGCCAGCTCGGCGGGCGTCTTCACGCGCACTTGGCCCTTGCCGTCGTAGCCCATGCGGGCTGTTTTCAAAATGCCGGGAAGGAGATCGGGCGACACAGCCGCCAGCTGGTCTGCCGACTCGATCACCGCATAGGGTGCGCAGGGCACGCCGCAGGCCACAAAGTGCGCCTTCTCGCGTGCACGGTCCTGCGCCACCGACACAGCGCTGGCGGCGGGCGACACGGGGCGTTGCATCGCCAGGGTGGCCAATGCAGCGGCGGGCACGTTCTCGAACTCGGTGGTCACCGCATCCGACAGGCGGGCCAGCTCGGCCAGGCCCTGCGGGTCTTCGTAGTCGGTCTGGACATGGTGGTGGCTCACCAGCCCGGCGGGGCTGGTCGGGTCGGCATCGAGCACGGCCGTGAAGTAGCCCATGGCCTGGGCCTGGTGGACGAACATGCGGCCCAACTGGCCGCCACCCAGTACGCCCAACGTCGATCCGGGAAGCAAGGGTTGCATGGCGGCGCTCATGCAGCGGGCGGCAGGGTCATGTTGCGGGCCACTTCCGTCTGCTCGGCGCGGAAGGCTTCCAGGCGCTGGCGCAGTTCGGGGCTTTCGTTGGCCAGCAGGGCCACGGCAAACAGGGCGGCGTTGGCCGCACCGGCCATGCCGATGGCAAACGTCGCCACGGGGATGCCCTTGGGCATCTGCACGATGGAATGCAGCGAATCCACACCCTGCAGGTGGCGGCTGGCCACGGGCACTCCCAGCACGGGCACAGGGGTCTTGGCGGCAATCATGCCGGGCAGGTGGGCGGCGCCGCCAGCCCCGGCGATGATGGCCTTCAGCCCCCGGCTGGCGGCGGCCTCGGCATAGGCAAACATGTCATCGGGCATGCGGTGGGCCGACACCACGCGGGCCTCGTGCGCGATGCCGAACTGTTCAAGGATTTGCACTGCATGCTGCATGGTGTCCCAGTCGCTGCTGGAACCCATGACCACGCCGATCTGGATGGGTTTCATGGTGTGGAAGGTGCTGGCGGGCAGGCTTGGCCTGCCCAGCCGCTGTAGGTGGAACCCGCGATTTTACTTTTTGCGCCCCCCTGGCAGGTGTGGGGCTGTTTCGATGGGCCAAAATAGCGCGCAAACCGCTCCACTCCAAGCCCACACATCATGATTGACGTCACCGTAGAGAACTTTGAAGCCGAGGTGGTTGCCGCCTCGATGAACGTGCCCGTGCTGGTGGACTTCTGGGCGCCCTGGTGCGGCCCCTGCAAGTCCCTGGGGCCGGTGCTGGAGAAGCTGGAGACGGAATACGCGGGCCGCTTCAAGCTCGCCAAGATCGACTCCGACCAGGAGCAGCAGCTGGCGGGCATGTTCGGCATCCGCAGCATCCCCACCTGCGTGCTGCTGATGAACGGCCAGCCCGTGGACGGCTTCATGGGCGCCTTGCCCGAAGGCCAGGTGCGCGCCTTCCTCGACAAGCACGTACCCACCGCCGAGGAAATGGTGGCCGAGGCCGAGGAAGAAGAGGCGCAGGAAGCCCTGGTCGAAGGCGACTCCGATACTGCGCTGGAGAAGCTGCAACATGCCGTCGTGACCGACCCCGCCAACGACGACGCGCGCTTTGACTACGTCAAGCTGCTGCTGCAGCTGGGGCGCGAGGACGATGCCAAGGTGGCTTTTGCCCCCGTGATCGCCAAGGCCGCCATGTCGCGCAAGCTGGGGGCCCTCAAGACCTGGATGGATGCTATCGATTTTGTAGCGTCTGGCGCTTATGACGCCTCCGCGGAGGCCGGATTTGAGGCGAAAATCGCCGCGAACAAGCGCGATTTCGACACCCGCTATGCCCGTGCCCGCTGGCTCATCACCCAGCAGCGCTGGACCGATGCCATGGACGAGCTGCTCGAAATCCTCATGCGCGACAAGGCCTGGAGCGAAGAGATCGCCCGCAAGACCTATGTCGCCATCCTCGAACTGATCGAGGCCCCCAAGCCCAAGGTCGCCGAGGGCCAGATCCCGCCCGAAGACCCGGTGGTGGCCACGTACCGCCGACGGTTGTCGAGCGTGGTGCTGAGCTGAGGGCCCACATCCCCAAAGAAAAAGGCCCTGAAGGGCCTTTTTCTTGGGTGCACCGGCGTGAGTGACGGCTCCAATCAGCTTGTCAGCCGCTCCAAGGCCTCGCGGTACTTGGCAGCTGTCTTCTCGATCACTGCCTGGGGCAGGCGGGGCGAGGGCGCTGTCTTGTCCCAGGGCTTGCCGTTGACCTGGGCCTGCTCCAGCCAGTC
>DATLGV010000610.1:0-2207 GCA_035540275.1 Acidovorax sp.
CCACCGAAATCAGCAGACCGGGAATCTGCGCCACCAGCGCATCGCCGATGGCCAGCAGGATGTAGCTGTCGGCAGCCTGCTTGGCCGACAGGTCGTGCTGCAACACGCCAATGGCGAAGCCGCCAATGATGTTGATGAGCAGGATCAGGATGCCGGCAACCGCGTCGCCGCGCACGAACTTGGAGGCGCCGTCCATGGAGCCGAAGAAGTTGGCTTCTTCTGCCACTTCGGCACGGCGGCGCTTGGCTTCCTTCTCGTCGATCAGGCCGGCGTTCAGGTCAGCATCCACCGCCATCTGTTTGCCGGGCATGGCGTCCAGGGTGAAGCGGGCCGACACCTCGGCAATGCGCTCCGCGCCCTTGGTGATCACCACGAAGTTGATCACCACGAGGATCGCAAACACGATCAGACCGACCGCGAAGTTGCCGCCAATCAGGAAGTGGCCAAAGGCCTCGATCACCGCACCGGCTGCGCCCGGGCCCTGGTGGCCTTCGAGCAGCACCACACGTGTGGAGGCCACGTTCAGCGACAGGCGCATCAGGGTGGTCAGCAGCAGCACCGAAGGGAAGGCCGCGAAGTCCAGCGGGCGCAGCATGTAGGCCGCGACCATCATCACCATCAGCGCGACCGCAATGTTGAGCGTGAAAAACGCATCCAGCAGCCACGGCGGGATGGGCAGCACCATGAGCGCCAGAATCGCCACCACCAGCAGCGGTGCCGACAGGCCCTGCAGGGCGCTGGCGTTGGTGCCCGCCCATTGCTGCAAAGACTTTACGGAGGTGTTCATACGGCAGCACCTTGCACCGTGGTGCGGTTCAGCGGATCGAGTTCAGGCGGCACAAATGGCTCCACCAGGCTGTCGGGCATGCGGCCTTCGCCACGCAGCGCGGCCTTGAGGCGGTACACATACGCCAGCACCTGGGCCACGGCGGTGTAGAGCGTGGCGGGGATGGCCTGGTCCAGCTCGGCATGGGCATACAGCGCGCGGGCCAGCATGGGCGACTGCAGCACGGGCACGTTGTGCTCCCGGGCCACATCGCGGATCTTCATGGCGACGAGGTCGGTGCCGCGCGAGATCACCTGGGGCGCACTCATGGTCTTTTCGTCGTACTTGAGGGCCACCGCATAGTGGGTCGGGTTCATCACCACGAAATCGGCCTTGGGCACGGCGCTCACGCTGGCGCGGTCGGCGATTTCGCGCTGCTTCTGGCGGATGCGGCCCTTGGTGTGGGGGTTGCCGTCCGACTCCTTGTGCTCCTGCTTGACTTCCTCGTGCGACATCTTCAGCCGCTCCTTGAAGAAGTACGCCTGCAAGGGCACGTCCACCAGCGCCGCCAGGAACACGACCAGCAGCAGCAGGCTCATGCCCGAAGTCAGCCAGTCGGCAATCTGGCGGAGGGCCAGCGGCGAGGGCTGCAGCACCAGCATGGCGACGGTGTCGATGCTGTTGCCCAGGAACTTCCAGGCCACGTAGCTCAGGATGCCCGTCATCAGCACCATCTTGGCCACATTGGCCATCTGCTGCTTGGAAAACAGGTTGGCCAGCCCGGAGATCGGGTTGAGGCGGTTGAACTGTGGCGTGATGGGCTTGGCGCTGAGGATCCAGCCGCCCGCCCCGATGGCGCTGATCAGTGCCGCGGCGCTGGTCAGCGTGGCGAACACCGTGCTGGCCACCACGCCCACGATGACCATGTCCTGCAGCCGCGACAGCATGGTGCCCGGCGCCATCACGGTGGCCGCGTTGAACGCCAGCTGCTGGCCCATGGCCCACTGCATGCGGTCCATCAGCTGCGGGGCCAGCAGCAGCATGCAGGCAGCGCCCGCGCCCAGGATGGCCAGGTGCGACAGGTCGCGCGAGCGCGCCCCCTGGCCGTCTTCGCGCGCCTTTTGCAGCTTGCGCTCTGACGCGGGGAGGCTTTTTTCTTGGCTGGATTCCATGGTGGCATGACGGCTGGTGTCATGCCATTGTCGTGAGCGACCTGGAAATCTAAAGGTGGATAAGGGGGCTGCAGGCCCCTCTTTTCGGTGATGCCCGGGGTGTTTTCAGTGGCGGGCCGGCGTCTACCCGCTGCTGCCGATGGTCACCACAATTTTCAAAAATAATAGCGCCCAGGGCATATTGCACTGGTGCTAGAGGCGCATTGGGCTGAAAACTGAGCGTCAAAAGCCCAGGCTGGCCAGCAGATCGTCCACCTGGGACTGGTCGG
>DATLGV010000611.1:0-14123 GCA_035540275.1 Acidovorax sp.
GGCTTTCCATCACTTCGGTGACAGCTTGCAGGAATTCCGGCTGGCCGGGATTGCGGAGCGCCACGTGGGACAGGAAGCTCTCGGCGGTCGCGTGTTTCATGGTTCAAAGGGCTTTCAGCAGTAAAGGGTCAACAACATCGAAGGCAGAAATGCACCAGTTTGGCGCAGTGCAACACGAATTATGTCCAAAAGTCATACGTTCATGCCGATGGCTATGACAATGGTGAGGAATGTGGTCGAGTGGTTGCCACATATTGGTGCGTTTGTCCGGTGGCGCTGCCGTCATCCGCTGGCAAAGCGGACGTCACGGCCCTGTCACATGCCAAGCCCACAGTTCGGCGGTTCTACCAACAACATAGCGAGGAGAAGAGCATGCACATCACTGATGTGAAATGGGGAGTGCTGGCCTTGGTGGCCACGCTGGCAGCGTGCGGCGGCAGCGACAACTATCCTTACCCCACCCTGAACGGCGCCAAGCCCCTGGTCATCGGCCACCGGGGCACGGCGGGCTACCGGCCCGACCACACGCTGGAGGGCTACAAGCTGGCCATCGACATGGGCGCCGACTTCATCGAGCCCGACCTGGTCGCCACCAAGGACGGCGTGCTGGTCGCCCGCCACGAGCCCAACATCACGGGCACCACGGATGTCTCCACCCGCCCAGAATTCGCCAGCCGCAAGTCCAAGAAGGTGGTTGATGGTGTGGAAGAAGAGGGCTGGTTTGTCACTGACTTCACCCTGGCCGAGCTCAAGACCCTGCGCGCCATCCAGCCCCTGTCCGACCGCGACCAGTCGTACAACGGCAAGTTCCAGATCCCCACCTTTGAAGAAGTGCTCGACCTGGCCAAGACCGAGGGCGCCAGGGCCGGCCGCACCGTGGGCGTGTACCCCGAGACCAAGCACCCCACCTACCATGTCCAGCAGGGCCTGCCGCTGGAAGACCGCCTGCTGGCCATCCTGGCCAAGTACGGCTACACCTCCAAGAACTCGCCCGTCATCATCCAGTCGTTCGAGGTCTCCAACCTCAAGTACCTGCGCACCAAGACCCAGGTGCGCCTGGTGCAACTGGTGGACGCGGACGACGTGAACCCCGATGGCACCATGTCGCTGGTGGCCCCGTACGACAAGCCCTATGACTTTGCCGTGGCCGGTGATTCGCGCACCTTCGCCAGCCTGCTGACCCTCGCAGGCCTCAAGGAGGTCAAGACCTATGCCGACGGCATCGGCCCCTGGAAGCCCTACCTGATCCCCTCCCGGCAGGTGGATGCCAACAGGGACGGCAAGCCGGACGACCTCAACGGCGACGGCAAGATCGACGAGCGCGACCGCGTGATGATGGCCCCCACCGACGTGGTGAAGAACGCCCATGCCGAGGGCTTGTTCGTGCACGCCTACACCTTCCGTAACGAAGCCAAGCGCCTGGCTTCGGACTTCAAGGGCGACCCCAAGGCCGAATACAAGCTGTTCTACAACCTGGGGGTGGATGGCGTGTTCAGCGATTTTGCCGACACCGCCAAGGCTGCGCGGGACAACTAGGGCCTGTTAACACTCATTTCGGGGATCGCGTTGCCCGGCCTGGGGCTGGATGCAAGGCGCTGGTACGCAGCAAGGTAGGAACCTTGCAAGCACGGGCAACGCCGCAGACGACCCCAGGCCGGGCAACCCGAAGGGAAGGCCCTCGCCGGCGCGCCACTCGTCGTTGCGCTCCTGGCGTGTGCACATGCACACGCGGCGTCGCACGCCTAGATTGGCACGCCGGCAAGGGCCTTCGCGACCCCGAAAGTAGTGTTAACAGGCCCTAGTGCGTTGTGGCGCCGGCCTTGGGGGGCTGCGCCTGCGCCGCGCCGGGTAGCCACAGCGTGACTGCCAGACCGCGTTGCTGCGGTCCGGTGGTCATGCTCAGTTGGGCGTCCAGCAGCTGTGCATAGCGCCTGACGATGGACAGACCCAGCCCGGCCCCCTGGCCGAGGCGATCGCCATCGAGCCCCTGGGTGCCCCGTTGCATCAGCCGCGCCTGTTGCGAGGCCTCGATGCCGGGCCCGTTGTCCATCACCGTCAACGCCACGCTGGTGCCGTCGTGCGCGAGCTCGACGGTGATATGCGGCTTGGCAGTTTGCCCGGCCACCGCGCCATAGCGCAGTGCGTTGTCAATCAGATTGTTGAGAATGCCTTCCAGCAGCAGGGGGTGGCTGCGGATGGCCACCGGGGTCTCCAGGCCGCGGGCTCCCAGGTCCACGCCAGCGGCGTCGGCGCGGGGGAGAAAGCGCAACACCGTCTCTTGCACCAGTTCATCCAGTTGTACCCACTGCTCCTGCATGCCTTCGTCGGCAAGGGCCAGCGCCAACAGCTGGTCCACCAGGTGGCTGGCCCGGGCCTCGCTTTGGACAATGCCTGCGAGCTGCTCGCGCCAGGCCTGCGGGTCCTTTTGCGTCAGCCCGTAGCTTGCTTGCGCTCGGATGCCCGCCAGCGGTGTACGCAACTCGTGTGCAATATTGCCTGCAAACTCCCGTTGCGCCCTCACCCCATGGGCAACACGCGCCAGCAGGTCATTGACGGCGGCGCTCATGTGCTGCATGTCGCGGGTGCTGGTGGCAACGTGTACCGGGGCGAGGTCGCGTGCATGTCGGTTGTCCAGCGCCTGCTGAAAATCGGTCAGCGGCTGCAGGTCGCGCGAGATGGACATCCGAAGCCAGGCAGCCAGCGCCAGCAGCAGCAGCAATTGGCTGATGCCCGAGTACATCAGCACGCTGCGCAGCATGGTCTGGCGGCTCCGCGTCGTCGCCACCACAACGACCTCGAAACCCTCCGGGTTGTCCAGCCGCAGGCGCACCGCGCGCAGCTTCTTGCCCTGGTGCTGCAGATCGCTGAAGCGGTAGATGTCGTCCTCGCCGGGGGAAGGGACGGGCTCTTGCCAGTCGCCTGCCAGCAGGGTGCCATCGGGGTGCAGCACCGCGTACTGCACAGTCTCTATCTGGTCGAACAGCACCGAGGCGACTTCCCGGGGCGTCAACGTCAGGTTCACCCCTGCAGGCGAGTGGCGCAAGTTGGCGGCGACAGCGTAGGCATCGTCGATGAGGGACCGGTCGAAGGCCCGCTCGGTCAACCCGCTGGCGACCTGCACCGACACCCAGGTGCCCGCCAGCCAGGTGAGCGCCAGCGGCAGCAGCACGTGCCGTAGCAGCCGGGAGCGCAACGAGGGGGCTGGTGTACGCGTGGAACCCATGTCAATCTCCCCAAGGGCAGTGCCGGGGCTGTGCCGTCGCCGGTGTTCGAGGGGTGTTCATGGCTCTTCGGTGGTGGATTCGAGCATATAGCCCAGTCCGCGCAGGGTGCGGATGTTGGCACCGCTGTCGGCCAGCTTCTTGCGCAGCCGAGAGATGAAGGCTTCCAGGGCGTTGTCCCCCAGCGCCGTGTCGAAATCAGAAAGTTTTTCGGACAGCGTGCGTTTGCTCACCACACGGCCGGGAGGGGTCATCAGCTCCCATAGCACCTCGAACTCGCGGGCGGGCAGCTCCAGCAGTGCCGCGCCCACGGTGAAGCGGCGCGTGCGCCGGTCCAGCACCAGCGCGCCCACCGCACTGCGGTCATCGGCGCCCAGCGTACGCCGGGCCAGTGCGCGCAGGCGGGCCTCGACCTCATCGAGGTCAAAGGGCTTGCCCAGGTAGTCATCGGCCCCGGCATCCAGCCCCGCTATGCGGTCTTCCTTGCGATCGCGGGCCGTGAGGATGAGGACGGGCGTGCGGTCTCCACGCGAGCGGGCGTTGCGCAGCACCTGCAGGCCGTTGGCCAGGGGTTGCCCCTGCCGGGCGTCCTGCGGCAGGTTCAGGTCCAGCAGCACCGCATCAAAGGGCTGCACCAGCCACAAGTGCAGGGCCTCCTGCGCGGTGGTCGCCACGTCAACCCGGTGGCCGGCCTCCGTCAGGCTGCGCAGCATCACGTTGCGCAAGACATCATCATCTTCAACGACCAGAATTCGCATGGCTAAAGGGGGGGGGCGGGCGTGGGGGCTCCGGGTAGTACGTGTTATCACGCACTGCGCAGGTCAGGCGGTGGTCAGGCGAGTGCAGCGATAAACGGGGCATGAGCATACGACAGTTGATTCTTCTCTCGGCACTGGCTTGCGCCCAGCCGGGTTGGGCGCAGCAGGCCAGCGCAGCCATGTCGCCGCCCGCGACCGTGACACTCACCCAGGTCCTGATGGCTGCGCGCGATAACAGCGATGTGGCACAGGCCCGCCACCAACTCGCTGCCGCGCGCGCCGACATTGCCGCCGCCGACCATGCGCCCTTGCCGGTGCTGAGCGCCAAGGCCGGCTCCATCGACCTGCAAAACGGCGTAGGGGCAGGCAATGTCTGGACGCGCAAGCGCGTGGACAAGGCCATCGGCATCGACTGGACCTGGGAGCGGGGCGGCAAGCGTGCGCTGCGCACCCAGGCTGCGCAACGTGCAGCCGATGCCGCCCAGGCCGATGTGCTGGACGTGCAGGCGCAGCAGTTGCAGGCCGCGCTGGGCGCTTACTACGACTTGCTGGCAGCGCAGGAGCGCTTGCGCGAAACCA
Source organism: Acidovorax sp. (assembly GCA_035540275.1). GTDB lineage: Bacteria > Pseudomonadota > Gammaproteobacteria > Burkholderiales > Burkholderiaceae_C > Acidovorax. Next base: position 4,559 of record DATLGV010000611.1, read on the forward strand.
CCGAACTGGAGCGTGGAGCGGCCGAGTTGGCGCGCATTGCCGTGCGCCGCGTGAAGGCCGGGGATCTGTCGGAGCAGGATGCCCTGCGCACCCAGATCGAAGCCGAACGTGCCCGGGCAGATACGCAGGCCGCAGCCCGTGACCGCGAACAGGCAGTGCAGGCATTGGCCCAGATCATCCCGACCAGCATGGCGGTGCAGGCCGCGGCCGATTGGCCCGGCCTGCCTGCGGCTGAAGGTGCCCAGGGGCTGGTGCCCGGGGGCGATCTGAGTGCGTGGGCGGAGGCCCGCGCCGATGTGCGTGCGGCGCTGGCCCGCGTACAGGCGGCGCAAGCGGCGCTGGACAACGCCCTGGCGCAGCGCAAGTCGGACTGGACGGTGGGCGCCTCGTACGACCATTTCCCCGGTACCTCGACCCGCCTGCTGGAGCTGCGGGTGTCGGTGCCTTTGCAGTGGGGCTACCACTACGAAGGCGAGGTGGGCCGCGCCCAGGCCGAGTGGGCACAGGCGCAGGATGCGCTGGACAAGGTGCGCCGCCTGGCCCTGCTGGACCTGCAGCGGCTGCAGCAGGCGGTGGTCAGCGCCACGCAGCGTGCCGCCAGTTTCGACGGCGGTATCTTGCCGCGCGCCCGCCAGGTGGCCCAGAGCGCCGAGCTGGCCTACGCCAAAGGCGCGCTGCCGCTGAGCGACCTGCTGGACGCGCGGCGCACCCTGCGCGCCACCGCCTTGGAGGCACTGGCCGCGCGGCAGGACCATGCCAAGGCACTGGGCGCCTGGCAGTTGCGCACCCAGCCCCAGGCCCTGCTGGGCAGCGCGCCCTGATGGCGGCGCAGTGCCTGGAGCCTGTTGACAAGCCCCGGCGAGATCGCCCACCAGTTACTGAACCCCTCCGAATTTTTGACCGTTTGTGTCTTTTCCTTCCAAGAAGCTTCCCATGGTGAACACAACTCTCTTGCGTCGGCGTACGCATGGCTCCCCTGCCTCCGTGCTGGCCCGTGGCCTGCTGACCCTTGCCGCAGCCAGCACGGTGTGGCTGGCAGGTTGCAGCCCGGCCGCGGGTCCCGCCCCCGAAGCCGAGGCGCCTGCCCCCGTGGTTCAGGAGGGGCAGTTGCGTTTTGCGCCAGGACATCCCCAACTGTCGCTGCTGGGAGTGGTCGAGGCGCGCAATGCAGAGTCTGTTGCCGTGGATCTGCCCGCGCGGCTGGTGTGGGATGAAGAGCGTACCCAGCGCATCTATCCGGCCTTTGCGGGGCGCGTGACCAGCATTCGTGCCGATCTGGGGCAGTCCGTGAAGGCGGGCAGTGCACTGGCGACCCTGGCATCGCCCGATTTTGGCCAGGCCCAGGCCGATACAGCCAAGGCCCGGGCGGACCAGACCCTGGCTGAGCAGGCACTGCGCCGCCAGCGCGAGCTGTTCGAGGCGGGCATCGTCGCACGCAAGGACCTGGAGCAAGCCGAGGCCGACGCCGCACGTGCGCGTGCCGAAGTGTCGCGTGCTGCTGCCCGTACGGCCTTGTACGGCGGCGGCAGTGGCGTGAATCAGCAATTGGCCCTGACCAGTGGCATTGATGGATGGGTGGTGGAGCGCAATCTCAACCCGGGGCAGGAGGTTCGACCAGACCAGTCCGGCCCGGGCGTGCCGGCGCTGTTCGTGGTCACCAACCCCAGTTCGCTGTGGGTGCAAATCGATGCCCGCGAGGGCGACCTGGCATCTCTTCGCCCCGGCGACAGCTTCACGCTGCAGGTGGCAGCCTACCCGGGTGAGAGTTTCACCGGCCGCGTCATGGCCACGGCCGACACCATCGACCCCAGCACCCGCACGCTCAAGGTGCGCGGGGCCGTGCCCAACGTGGACAGGCGTCTGAAGGCCGAGATGCTGGCCACCGTGCGAGTGCAGCAAAAGCGCAGCAAGGGTGTGGTGGTGCCCGCAGAGGCGGTGGTTCTCAGCGGCAGTTCACATGCTGTCTATCTGCAGCGGGCCCCCGGTGTCTTCGAGCCGCATCCCGTCAAGTTGAGCCATGAGGGGCCGCGCGAGGTCATCGTCAGCGAAGGTATCGCGGCCGGGGACAAGGTAGTGACGCAGAATGTTCTTTTGCTGGCACGGCTGTTTCAGGTGGGTTCGGAGGCTGCGGTGGCGAAGAAGGACGCTGCCAAATGAAGCGTCTCATCCAATACGCCCTGCAGCAGCCGCTGTTCATCATTCTGGGCACCCTGCTGTTCGCCGGTGCGGGGATATTCGCTTTCAAGAGCCTCTCTGTCGAAGCGTTTCCTGACGTGACCGACACCCAGGTCACGGTGATTGCGCTGTACCCGGGCCGCGCGCCCGAAGAGGTCGAGAAGCAGGTGACCCTGCCCATCGAAGTGGCGCTTGCGGGTTTGCCCAATTCGATTCGCGTTTTTTCTCACACCCAGTTCGGGTTGTCGTTCAGCGTCATCACCTATGACGATGCGGCGAATGTGAATGTGGTTCGTCAGCAAGTTGCAGAGCGACTGTCCTCTGTGGATCTGCCCCCGGGTGTGCAGGCTGAAATCGCTCCGAACGCGACGCCCGTGGGTGAAATCATGCGCTATCGCCTCAGGGGCGACGGCTACAGCCCCACCGATTTGCGCACGGCCGAAGACTGGACCGTGGAGCGCGCACTGCGCCAGGTACCCGGCGTGGCTGACGTGGTGGCCATGGGGGGCTCCATCAAACAGTACGAGGTTCAGCCGGATCTCGACAAACTGCGCGCCTACAAGGTGACCTTCCAGAACCTGCTGGATGCGCTGGGGCGTGGCAACTCCAACGCTGGCGGTAGCTATGTGGCCCAGGGTGCCCAGCAGTACACGATCCGGGGTATTGGCCTGCTGCATTCGGCGGAAGATATCGGCCGCATTGTGGTGGCGGCCCGGGGGGGAACTCCCATCCTGATCCGCGACATTGCGCAGGTGAAAACGGGTGCGGTACCGCGCCTGGGAGTCGTGGGGCAGGATCTCGATGACGATGTCGTCACGGGAATCGTGATCATGCGCAAGGGCGAGAATCCCAGCGTGGTGCTCAAGGGCGTCAAGGAGAAGATTGCCGAACTCAACGCCCGGGGTCTTCCGCCCGGCATGCAGATCGTGCCCTTCTACGACCGCACCTGGTTGATGGACAAGACGCTGACCACGGTGTTTCGCAATTTGGTGGAAGGTGCACTGCTGGTATCGCTGGTGCTGTATTTGTTCCTCTCCAACCTGCGTGCCAGTCTGGCCGTGGTGGTGGTGATTCCGTTGTCATTGCTGGCCACGTTCATGGGCCTCAAGATCATGGGCGTGCCTGCCAACCTGCTGAGCTTGGGCGCCATGGACTTCGGCATCATCGTCGATGGTGCCGTGATCATGATTGAAAACATCATGCACCGCCTGGCTGAGCGCGGTGAAAAAATGGACGAACGCGACCGGCGCGACACCATCATCGAGGCCGCGAGCGAGGTGGGGCGGCCCACCCTGTTTTCGATGCTCATCATCATCGCAGCCCACATCCCCATCTTTGCGCTGCAGCGGCACGAAGGGCGCATTTTCCAGCCCATGGCGCTGTCGGTGACGATGGCACTGGTGGGATCGCTGATTTTCTCGCTCACGCTGGTGCCCTTGCTGGCCTACTGGATGCTCAAGCGCCGTATACCGCACGGCGACAACCGCTTGGTGCGTGGTGCAAAGGGCCTGTATGCGCCCGTGCTTGACTGGGCCTTGCAGCACCGTCGCAAAGTGGTGGTCATGGCGCTGGTGGCGTTCGGCCTCTCGGGCGTTGTGGCCTCGCGGCTCGGGTCAGAGTTTCTACCCGAACTCAATGAGGGGACGACCTGGGTCAATTTTGCACTGTCGCCTTCCGTATCGAGTGAAGAGGCTACCCGTATCTTGCGCATGGCGCGCCAGGCCCTGCTGACTGTCCCGGAAGTCAACACCACGGTGTCCAAGGCAGGACAGCCGGAGGACGGGACAGACCCCAAAACCATCTCGATGGCCGAAATCTTCGTGGACGTCAAACCCGAAGAGCAATGGCGTCCAGGGATGACGCGCGAAAAAATCACGGACGAAATGAATCGGGTCCTGTCGGCCATTCCCGGCATCGACCCCGCCTTTTCGCAGCCCATACGGGATAACGTTCTGGAATCGATTTCCCAGATCAAGGGCCAGATCGTGATCAAGCTGGCGGGCGACGATCTGGTGGAGATGAAGCGCGTCACCGATGCGATTGCCCGTGAGGTCAAGCAGGTGCAGGGCGTAGCGCGCGCAGAGATCGACCGCGATGGACAGGTGCCTCAGCTGTTGATCGATATTGACCGCGACCGGGCGGCACGGTATGGACTGAACGTGGGTGACGTGCAGGACGTCATCGAAGCTGCGCTCGCCGGCAAAGCTGCCACGAATTTGTGGGAGGGGGAGCGCAAGTTTGCCGTGGCCGTTCGCCTGCCCCAGGACGGGCGCGTCCTTGCCAAACTGCCCAGCACGCCGATTGCGACGCCCGACGGTGGCTACGTGCCTCTGTCCGCAGTGTCCAACATCCGAGAGAGTCTGGGTGCCATGAATATCGCCCGGGAGGCGGGACGGCGGACAACCGCCATCGGCATCTTCATTCAGGGGCGCGACATGGGCTCCGTGGTGGCAGACATGAAGGAGCGGGTCAATCGCAACGTGCAGATCCCCAGCACCTATCAACTGAACTGGTCTGGCGAGTTCGAGAACCAGGAGCGTGCGATGAAACGCTTGTCGGTGGTGGTCCCCATCTCGCTGCTGCTCATCTTTGTGCTCCTGTTCGATGCCTTCAAGTCCTTCAAGACGGCATCCCTGATTCTCATCAACGTGCCTCTTGCTCTCATCGGTGGATTTGTCGCGCTGTGGGCCTTTGGCATCCCCTTGTCGGTGTCGGCGGCCATTGGCTTCATTGCGCTGTCGGGGCAGGCCGTCCTCAACGGGGTGGTGATGCTCTCGGGCTACCAGCAACTGCAGGCCGGTGGCATGGGGGTGATGGAAGCGGTGCGCCAGGGCTCCATGCAGCGCCTGCGCACGGTGCTGATGACGGCATTGCTGGCCATGCTGGGGCTGCTCCCCATGGCCTTGTCCCACGAAATCGGATCGGAGACGCAGAGGCCGCTGGCCATTGTGGTGATTGGCGGGCTGGTGACGGCCACGCTGCTGACGCTGGTGGTGTTGCCCGCGCTGTATGTGGCGTGGTTCGGCAAGAAAACACCGCCGGTGGCGCCTGAGCCGCCCGACACGGTGGCGGCCCCCTGAGGAGCCGGTCACTGACCATGGCCCGGGCGCTGCGTTACTGCGCCTGCGGCCGTGGCATTTTGAATGCACCCCATGGGGGGTGATGGGCAGCATGGGCTGCTAGGAGAGTTGAAAATGATGCCTGATACCTATTCCACCATTGCGCTGTTGCTGGCCGACAAGTTCCATATCCCGGCCGAAAAAATCCATCCCGAGGCTGCCCTGGCAGATTTGGGCCTGGACTCGCTCTCTCTCATGGAGTTCGTGTTCGCACTGGAAGATGCGTTCAACCTGCGCATTCCCGAAGACCAGCTGGACCCCCGCCAGAGCGGTCTCACGCTGGCCCGTGTACAGGAGATCGTGGCCGCCCACCTCGCACCCGCGGCGGATGCAGCCCCTGCCGCAGCCGGCGCGGACCTGCACGCATGAGTGCGGCGCAGGCAGCAGGCATTGCCGGCGTAGGCCTTGTCACCCCCCTGGGGGCCACCCAGGCCGCGCTGTCGGAAGCGGTGATGCAGGGGCGCCCGGCAGTGCAGGGCTGGGCCCTGGAGCTGGCCGGCCTGGACCGCGCCATGCTGCCCGTGGCACGGTGCGACTTTGACGACAGCACCGTGCGGGCTGCCTCGCGCTTGCCTGCAGACAGGGGCACTGCAATGGCCATCACTGCGGTCGCCCAGGCCTGGTCCGAGAGCGGCCTGGCCATTGACGAGGTAGACCCTGAGCGGGTGGGTGTGTACTGGGGCAGCGGCATGGCGGGCGCCCATACGTTTGATGCCACCTGCCGCGCGCTCTATGGGGAGCAGCGCCGCATGCGGCCCACCACGGTGCTCACGACCATGCCCAACGCGGCCGTGGCCGAGATCGCGCTGCAGTGGGGCGTGCAGGGCCCTGCCCTGGCCTATGCCTGCGCCTGTGCGTCTTCGGCGGTGGCCATTGGCGAGGCATTGCGCGCCATTCGGGGCGGGTGGATCGACGTTGCCATTGTGGGCGGGCATGAGTCCATGCTGTCGCCCGGTGTGCTGGCCAGCTGGCAGGCCATGCGCGTTCTGGCGCCGGTAGCCAGCGATGCGGCGGGCGTGGCGTCGGCCTGCCGCCCGTTCTCGGCCGATCGCCAGGGTTTTGCCGTGGGTGAGGGCGCCGCAGCGCTGGTGCTGGAGTCGTCGGCACACGCCCGGGCGCGGGGTGTGCAGCATGCGCTGGCCGTAACGGGCTACGCCACCAACTGCGATGGCCGCCACATCACCAACCCCGATGCGCAAGGCCAGGCCCGCGCCATGCACGCCGCGCTGCGCGACGCGGGGCTGGCGCCTGGCGATGTGGGGTACCTCAACGCGCACGGCACCGCCACCGTGGTGGGCGACGTGGCGGAAGCCGCGTCGCTGCGCAGCGTGTTCGGCCCGCATGGCGTGCCGGTCAGCTCCACCAAGGCGCTGCACGGCCATCTGCTGGGCGCTGGCGGCGCTGTCGAGCTGGTGGTGGCCCTGCAGGCGCTGGCGCAGCAGCAGCTGCCGCCCACCGCCCATCTGCAGTCGCCCGACCCAGCCTTCGAACTGGACCTGGTGCGTGGCGCGCCACGCGCTGCACCTGGCCTGCGGCATGTGATGTCCAACTCTTTCGCTTTTGGGGGCACCAATGCCGTCCTTGTGGCCAGCCGAGCCTGATTCCGTGAGACCACAGGGGACGGCCGTGGTGCTGCTGCACGGCCTGTGCAGCACCCCGGACGAGTTGCTGAGCTTGCAGGGCCCCCTGCGCCAGCAGGGCCACACGGTGGTGCCTTTGCGCATCGAGGGCTATTCGTTTGAAGCCGCCGACCCCAGCCAGCCCGCCAGCCCATGGCGCAGCTGGGTGCAGGCGGTACGGACGCGCGTGCAGGCGCTGCGCGCAGACCATGAGCGCGTGGTGGTGGCTGGCATTTCCGCCGGTTGTGCCCTGGCGCTGGCTGCCGCCATGTCTGCCGCCGATGCGCAGGACCTGACCGATGTCCCCGATGGGCTGGTGCTGCTGTCCACCACCTTGCGTTATGACGGCTGGGGCGTGTCGCCCTGGCGGTTTTTGTTGCCTTTGGCGTTGTACACACCCATCGGCCGCTGGTGGCAATACCAAGAGGCGCCGCCGTACGGTGTGAAAAACGAGCGCATTCGGGCATGGATCGCCCGCGAGCTGGAGCAGCGGCGCATCTCGCGCGCGGGCAGCGCCACGCTGGGGGTGAGTCACCTGCGGGAAAACGACCGGCTGGTGCGCCAGGTGCGCCGCCAGCTGGGGGCCGTGCGCTGCCCCCGGGTGCTGGCCATCCATGCGCAGGAGGACGAAGTGGCCAGCCCTCTCAACCTGAAACTGCTGGCCGAGGGCTTGCCCTCCGGCTGCAGTCTGCAGGCGCAGACCGTGCACAACAGCTATCACATGATCAGCATCGACAACGACCGGCAGGAGGTCGTGCGCAGCGTGCTGGGCTTTGTGCAGGCCTGCAGCGCCAGACCCGAGGCGATAGGCGATTGCCAGCACGCCTGATGCACCGGGGAGCTGCTGCTCCCGGTCTCAGTGCCCGTGCGCACCCGGTGCCTGCCACAGCTGGTGAGAGTCGAGCAGGAGCCTGGCGTGTGCCTGCATTTCGTCCAGCACGGCGCCGTCTGCGGCCAGCTGGGCCTCCAAGGCGTTGCGTTGTGCCAGCAGCAGGTCCGCCAGCGGGCTTTCGCCGAGCGCATATGCGCGCGCTTGCAGGGCCGCGCTGCGGCTGATCTTGGCCTGAGCGCGCTGCAGTTGCAGCCGGGTCCGGCGGGCCTGATCGACTTCGGCGGCGGTGCGCCAGGCTTCGGCTTCAATGCGTGCACGCTTGTGCGCCAGTTCCTGCTCAGCCATGTCGGCCTGCGCGAGGGCGGCCTGCGCGTCGGCGCGGCGCCCGGCCTGTCCCAGGGGGATGGATACGTACACGCCCAGCACATGTTCCTGCCCGCTGCGCTCCCGGCTGGCGCGCACGCCCACGGTGGGGTCTGCGCGCTGCTCCAGTGCGGAGCGCCGGGCCTGCAAGCGGGACTGTTCGGCTTTGGCTTGTGCCAGCTCCAGCTCATGGTTATCTGCCAGGATCTGTGCGCTCCAGTGGGCGGTGTCCCACGTGGCGACGGCGGGGGTGTCCGGCTCGGTGGGAGCTGGCGATGACGGGGGCGCGTCCGGTGGCTCTGGCAGACCGGGGTACAGGCGCCGCAGTGCCTGCAACCGCAGCTGCGCCTGCCCTTGTGCGCGCGCAGCCAGGGCCTCAATGCGGGCCGCCTCTGCCTGGGCGGCCAGCAGCTCGAGCTGGGCGGCTTCTTCGGCGCGCACCCGGCGCTCGGTGGTCAGCAGCTGCCGCTGGGCGATCTGGGCCTGCGCCTGGAGCACGGCGGCACTGCGCACATCGCGCAGGGCCTCAAACCACGCAGTCAACAGGCCGCGTGCTGCTTCGTGCCAGGCGTCGGCCAGCGCCAGCTCTCCCAGCGTGACTTCGGCTTCGCCCAGTTTTCGGTCGACGGCGACCTTGCCGGGCCAGCGCACGGCAGTCTCCAAGGCCATCTCGGCTTCGGCAAAGCGGGCGCCTTGGCGCTCGCTGCGCTGGTTGGCGGCGGCCTTGGCGACCCAGTCGTGGGGGCCTGCCCGCAGGCGCTGGTTGCGTGCCTGGGCCAGCGCATTGCCTGCGGCAGCAGCCTTGACCTGGGGCTGTTGGGCCAGCACCTGCGTTACCGCCTCTGCGGGGGGCAGCCAAGGAGGCAGTACCGCCTGCAGCGCCTGGGCCTGGGCCTGGGCCGCTGCCGGGGCCAGGGTACCCAGGCCCACCCAGACCAGGCAGGCCAGGCAGGCCAGCGCGGCGGCTGATGCGATTCGGTGCATGCACCGCCACGAGGGCTGCCGTGGGAGCAAGGGGGTGTGGTTCATGCCAGGTCTCCAAATCTTCCAAACTCCCACAGCGGGACCACCCAGTAGGCGATCTGGGGCGTGGGCAACGCTGCGCGCAGCGCGTCAATGAGCGCGCGCACCTGGGCCTGTTGCAGGGCCACCTGGACCATCACGCGGCGGGCGCGGCCCTGCACCTGCTCCAGGGTGGAGGTGAGCTCCACGTGGCTGCCAATGCCTTGGCCCCGAACCGTGGTGAAGCCGGGCGCCAGCTGGGGCAATGCCAGCAGCGCATCCACGATCTCCTCCTCCAGGGCCTGCGGCACGGCCAGTGTGAGCAGACAGTCGGGCGCACCGGGCCGGGGTGCAGGGGACAGAGAGGGGTGAGAGCCAGTCGTTTTCATGGGGCCACCTTGCGTTGGGGCGCCGCAAAGCGGCGGTACAGAATGGGTAACAGCACCAGCGTGAGC
>DATLGV010000612.1:0-8029 GCA_035540275.1 Acidovorax sp.
CGCACCGCATCCGCGATCTGCTCCTTGTAGCGGCGAACAAATCGCTCACGGTTGCCCACCGACTTGTTCTTGCCAGCGAGCCTGCGGTCGATGATTTGCAATGCCATCCGTTGCTCCATTCCCATTCAGGGCCTGTGGAACAGATTCCAGGGCCCTGCAGCAGACCTCAACTGCTAACTACTTTTGCGCACGCGCAGATACCACTCGCACAGCAGCCGCACTTGCTTCGGCGTGTAGCCCTTGTTGACCATGCGGGTGACGAAGTCCTCGTGCTTGCGGGCCTCTTCGGCACTGGCCTTGGCGTTGAAGCTGATCACCGGCAGCAGCTCTTCGGTGTTGGAGAACATCTTCTTCTCGATCACCAGGCGCAGCTTTTCGTAGCTCGTCCAGCTGGGGTTCTTGCCCTGGTTGTTGGCGCGCGCCCGCAGCACAAAGTTGACGATCTCGTTGCGGAAGTCCTTGGGGTTGGCGATGCCAGCGGGCTTCTCGATCTTCTCCAGCTCGGCATTGAGCGCGCTGCGGTCAAACACCTCGCCGGTGTCGGTGTCGCGGTACTCGTTGTCCTGGATCCAGTAGTCGGCATAGGTCACGTAGCGGTCGAAGATGTTCTGGCCGTACTCGCTGTAGCTCTCCAGATAGGCCGTCTGGATCTCCTTGCCGATGAACTCGGCGTAGCGTGGCGACAGGAACTCCTTGATGTAGCCGGTGTACTTGGTCTCCAGCTCGGCCGGGAACTGCTCACGCTCGATCTGCTGCTCCAGCACATACATCAGGTGCACCGGGTTGGCCGCCACCTCGGCGCTGTCGAAGTTGAACACCTTGGACAAAATCTTGAACGCAAAACGCGTGGAGATGCCCGTCATGCCCTCGTCCACGCCCGCGTAGTCGCGGTACTCCTGGTAGCTCTTGGCGCGCGGGTCGGTGTCCTTGAGGCTCTCGCCGTCGTACACCTGCATCTTGCTGAAGATGCTGGAGTTCTCGGGCTCCTTCAGCCGTGTGAGGATGGCAAACTGCGCCATCATCTTGAGCGTGCCGGGCGCGCATACGGCGTTGCCCAACGACGATTCGCGAATCAGCTTTTCGTAGATGCGGATCTCCTCGCTCACACGCAGGCAATACGGCACCTTGACGATGTAAATGCGGTCGAGAAACGCCTCGTTGTTCTTGTTGTTGCGAAACGCCTTCCACTCGCTCTCGTTGCTGTGGGCCAGCACCACGCCGTCAAACGGGATGGCGCCAAAGCCTTCGGTGCCCTTGTAGTTGCCCTCCTGCGTGGCAGTCAGCAACGGGTGCAGCACCTTGATGGGCGCCTTGAACATTTCCACAAACTCCAGCAGGCCCTGGTTGGCCAGGCACAGGCCGCCGCTGTAGCTGTAGGCGTCGGTGTCGTCCTGCGCAAAGGTTTCGAGCTTGCGGATGTCCACCTTGCCCACCAGGCTGGAGATGTCCTGGTTGTTCTCGTCGCCCGGCTCGGTCTTTGCAATGCCCACCTGCTTGAGCACGCTGGGGTAGCGCTTGACCACCCGGAACTGGCGGATGTCGCCGCCGTACTCTTCCAGCCGCTTCACCGCCCAGGGCGACAGCACGCGCTGCAGGTAGCGGCGCGGAATGCCGAACTGCTCCTCCAGCACCGGGCCGTCTTCTGCGGCATCGAACAGGCCCAGCGGGGATTCATTGACCGGCGAGCCCTTGAGCGCATAGAACGGCACCTTTTGCATCAGCGCCTTGAGGCGCTCGGCAATGGAGCTTTTGCCGCCACCCACAGGGCCCAGCAGGTAGAGGATCTGCTTGCGCTCCTCCAGCCCCTGCGCGGCATGGCGAAAGAAACTCACCACCTGCTCGATGGATTCCTCCATGCCATAGAACTCGGTGAATGCAGGGTAGCGCTTGATGACCTTGTTGGCAAAGAGCCGCGACAGGCGCGGGTCGTTGCGCGTGTCCACCATCTCCGGCTCGCCAATGGCGGCCAGCATGCGCTGGGCCGATGTGGCGTAGGCCATGGGATCACGTTGGCACTCGGCGAGGTACTCGTCGATCGACATTTCCTCTTCGCGGCTACGGGCGTAGCGCGCGGCGAAGTTGCTGATGGCATCCATACGACCTCCTGTGGCGGCACCCCTGGCGGGCTCAGGTGGTACCACGGTGTTGCATTGGCAATCGCTACCGGCTTGGCACTTTGTAGCACCACGGCCTGCGCTTGAACAGCGAATTCGTGGGCGTATGCTCGTCCTTTTTGGGGCGTTGCACACACAGGGATAGAGCGTGGCACACTGCACGAAGTTCACCCCGCACAACGCTGGCAGGGGTTGCCCCGGATAGGGAATGTCCTGACAACCTTGCGATGCCAATCACCCCCTGCTGGGTCATGAAACGGACGGTTCCGGGCGGGCTGTTGTTAGCCCCTGCACCTCACAACGAACTGGCGCTGGAGCCATCGCCCCGGTACAGCCAGGGTACATCGAGCACGCGCTCGCCCAACAGGCGCAGCGACAGGTCGCGCCCCCAGCGCACCAGCCCCGTGGCGTGGAAGATGCGGCCATTGCGCGTGGACCGGGCCTGCACGCGCGCGTTGCGCTGCCAGCGGTTCAGCGCATAGCGGCGCAGGCGCAGCGGTACATCGAGGTCGTGCATGGCCAACGCCCGCTGCAGCTCGGCCGCGTCTTCAATGGCCATGCCAGCCCCCTGCGCCAGGTACGGCCGCATGGGGTGGGCGGCATCGCCCAGCAGGCCCACCAGGCCTTGTGCCATCTCGTCGGCACTGTGCACCGGCGGGCGGTCGCACAAGGGCCACAGGCGCCAGCCAGCCCCACCCACGGCAGTCACGCTACGCACCACGTCCTGCAGCGCAGTGCAGGTGCCTTGCAGTGCATGCTCCAGGCCTGCGGCGTTGGCGGCATGGTCCCAGTTCTCCAGGTCTTGCGGTGCGGGCCCCTGCACGATGACCACCAGGTTCTGCAGCTCGCCCCGGCGCACGGGGTATTGCACCGCATGCAGGCGCGGGCCCAGCCACGCGGTGACCTGCGCGGTGCGCAAGGCGTCGGGCAGCGCGTGCTGCGGCACCAGCGCGCGGTACGCCAGATGCCCCGTCACGCGCGGCGGCACGGTGCCCAGGAGCTGGGTGCGCGTGCTGCTCCACAGGCCATCGGCACCCACCAGGGCATCGCCCTCGACCTGCTTGCCCCGGCTGGTGCGCACGGTCACCACGCCGTCGGCATCGGCAAAACTGTCGATGGCATGCTCCAGGTGCAATTGCGTGTCGGTGTATTGGGTCACGGCGGACAGCAACAGGCCATGCAGGTCCGCACGGTGAATGGTGGCGTAGGCCGCGCCATAGCGCTCCACCGCCGTGGGGCCCAGGGGCAACACGGCCAGTTCTTTGCCGCTGACGGCGTTGCGCACCTGCAAACGGCTGGGGAAGGCCGCCACCGCCTGCAGCGGCTGCTGCAGGCCCCAGGCCTGCAGGCGGCGCACCACGTTGGGCCCGATCTGCACGCCCGCACCCACTTCGCTGAACGCGGCAGCGCGCTCGTACAGCCGCACGTCCCATCCGGCCCGCGATGCGCCCAACGCAGCAGCCAAGCCGCCAATGCCGCCACCGGCGACCAACACCTGTTTTTTCATGGCGCGATTGTGAACTGCGCGCGCTGGGGGGCCTTTGTCTTAACGCAGGTCATAGCGCAGGCCGCAGCGCCCGCTCCAGCACCTCGGCGGGCATCGGCCGGCCAAACAGATAACCCTGGAAAGCCTTGCAGCCGTAGCGCTGCAAAAATTCGAGCTGGCCCGTGGTTTCGACACCCTCGGCCACCACCGCCAGGTCCAGGCTGTCGGCCAGGGCCAGGATGGTGCGCACGATGGCGGCGTCGTTGGGGTCGGTCTGCAGGTCGCGCACAAAGCCCTGGTCGATCTTGAGCTGGTCGAGCGGCAGGCGCTTGAGATAGCTCAGGCTGGAATAGCCGGTGCCAAAGTCGTCCAGCGAGAAGCCCACGCCGTAGCGGCGCAGGTGCTCCATGCGCGCAATCACGTCCTCGACATCGGCCATCAGCAGGCTTTCGGTGAGTTCGAGCTTGAGGCGCTCCGGGTTGGCACCCGTGGCATCCAGCACGCCCAGCACCTGTTCCACAAAGTCAGGCTGGCGAAACTGCCGCACGCTCACGTTCACCGACAGGAAGAACTGCCGGGTGAGCGAGCTGCGCGACCAGGCCACCAGCTGTGCGCAGGCCGCCTCCATCACCCATTGGCCCAGGGGCAGGATGAGCCCGGTCTGCTCTGCCAGCGGAATGAACTCGGCGGGGGACACCATGCCCCGGCGCGGGTGGCGCCAGCGCACCAGGGCCTCGGCACCCAGCAAGCGGCCTTTGCCGTCCACCACCGGCTGGTAGTACAGCACCAGCTCCTTGTCTTGCAGGCCCCGGCGCAAGTCGGCTTCCAGGGCCGAACGGTTGCTCACGGCCGCCTGCATGTCGGGATCGAAAAAGCGCTGGGTGTTGCGCCCCGCCGCCTTGGCCTGGTACATGGCCAGGTCCGCATGTTTGAGCAGCTCGTCCACGCTCACGGTCTGCTGGCCGAACAGCGCAATGCCGATGCTGGGTGTGCTGTGGTGGCTGGCATCGCCCAGCGCATAAGGCTTGCCCAGCGAGGTGGCGATGTGGCTGGCCACCAGCGCGGCCTCGGCACTCGCATGGGCGGGGTCGGCGCTGAGGCCCTCCACCAGCACCACGAACTCGTCGCCGCCAAAGCGGGCCACGGTGTCGGACTCCCGCACGCAGCCCTTCAGGCGCTGCGCCACCTGCACCAGCAGCTGGTCGCCGGTATCGTGGCCCAGGGTGTCGTTGAGGTCCTTGAAATTGTCGAGGTCGATGAACAGCAATGCGCCCTGGGAGCCGGAGCGTGCCACCGCCAGCGTGGCATGTTGCAGCCGGTCCACCAGCAGGCGCCGATTGGGCAGGCCGGTCAGCGAGTCGTAGAACGCCAGGCGTTCGATCTGGCTCTCGACCTGCTTGCGCTCGGTGATGTCGCGGCCCACGCCCCGGTACCCGCGCAGGGCGCCGTTGGCGTCGAACACCGGCACGCCACTGACCGAGATCCAGTGCATGCTGCCGTCGGACCGCTGACGCTGCAGCTCCAGGTCGCGAAACGGCTGGTGTGCCGCCAGCACCGCGCGGTGCGCAGCCCAGTCGGCGTCGGTCATGTTCCGGGCGCCGATCTCCCAGCGTGTGCGCCCCATCACGTCCGACAGCGGTATGCCGTTCACGCTCAGGTCACCCGCCAGTTGCACGAAGCGGCCCTCGGCGTCGTGCTCCCAGTACCAGTCGGACGACAGGTCGCTCAGCGAGCGGAAGCGCGCCTCGCTCTCGCGCAGCTCGTTTTCCACCCGCACATAGTCGCTCACATCGGCAAAGGTGCGCACCAGGCTGCCGTCGGGCAGAGTGGTGGTGCGCACCTCGAAGGTACGGCCCTCCCGCGTGGTACGCCAGTACAGTGCCGGCGCTGTCGCCACGGCGCCCCGGGCCACGTAGTCGTGCCCGCGCCGGTCCACCAGGCTGTAGCCTTCGCCAAAGTCTCCGCGCTCGGCCTGCACCCGGGTCAGGTCGGCCAGCGTAGGGCGTGTGGCCATCAACGACTCGGGCAGGTTCAGCAGCTCCAGCACCCGCTCGTTGTAAACGGTGATGCGGCCGTCGGGCCCGGTCTTGAAGATGCCCTGGCTCATGCTGCCCAGCGTGGCCTGCAGCGCCGAGCGCTGCTCCTGCAGCATGGTCAGCGCCTCCTGCCAGATGCGGGCGTCCACCATGCGCACGGGCTGGCCCTGCCCCCGGGCGCCCTGGACCAGCGCCACCAGGCGGTTGAGCAGCTCGCTCAGGTGCGCGGTGCCGTCAGCCTCCCGCAACACGTAGTCGCCCAGCCCGCAGCGAAAGGCACGAGCGGCCAGCGCCTCTTGGCCGGCGTCGATGCACATCAGCACCGGGCGGCCCGCGCACAACTCCAACAGGCCGGGCAGTTCCTGGTCGGTCGGCTTGAGGCACAGCACCACGGCCCCCCAGGCCTGGCTGGCCAGAGGGGCCGTGGCGGTTTCGGGCGTGGGGCTGTGGACCACGCGCCAGTCGGGGTAACGCGCCGCCATGAGCTGCAGCGCAGCCGCCGCATGCCGGGTATCGAGGTCCACCCACAGGATGCCCACGCCGTTCATGGCTGCGGCACCTGCGCCGAGGGCGCCGCCACCAGCGCCACCAGCACCAGGGTCGTGGCGAGCGCGTTCGACCAGGGCATGCGCGCAGTCGGAGAGCTGTGGTAAGGGTGCATGGGCAACGGGGTGAAAGGCGGTGACGGCGAAATGGCCGCACAACGCCACAAGTGTATCTACGCGTAAGAGCCGCGTGTCACGCCCCCGGCCCCAGCGCAAGGCGCGGTGCGGGCCGCAAAGACGGCAGGGCGGGCCCTCAACCCTCCAGCAGCTGGCGCAACACAAAGGGCAGGATACCCCCGGCCTGGTAGTAGTCCACCTCGATGGGCGTGTCGATGCGCAGGGTCACCAGCACCTCCTGGCGCCTGCCGTCGGCGTGGCGGATGACCAGACGCGCATCGCTTTGCGGGGTCAGGGCGGCGTCGGGCACCACGTCAATCACCTCATTGCCCGTCAGGCCCAGTGCCTCCCACGACTCGCCCGCCTTGAACTGCAGCGGCAGCACGCCCATGCCCACCAGGTTGGAGCGGTGGATGCGCTCGAAGCTGCGCGCCACCACGGCCTTGATGCCCAGAAGCTGCGTGCCCTTGGCGGCCCAGTCGCGGCTCGAGCCGGTGCCGTATTCCTCGCCAGCGAACACCACGGTGGGCGTTTTTTGTGCCATGTATTGCATGGCCGCGTCAAAGATGAACATCTTCTCGCCCTGCAACGGCCCCTCGTTCTGGAACACCGTGATGCCTCCCTCTTCGCGCGAACCGTCGGCCAGCGGCGGAATCATCAGGTTCTTGATGCGCACGTTGGCGAAGGTGCCGCGCACCATCACGTCGTGGTTGCCACGGCGGGCACCATAGCTGTTGAAATCAGCCTTCTGCACACCGTGCTGCAGCAGCCACTGGCCAGCCGGCGAACTCTGCTTGATCGAGCCCGCAGGCGAGATGTGATCGGTGGTGATGGAGTCGCCAAACAGCGCCATGATGCGCGCGCCTTGCACGGCCGACGCGGTCGCTGCGCCCCGGTCGAGCGCAAACTGGGCAAAAAACGGTGGTTCGGCAATGTAGGTGCTGGCAGGCCAGGTGTAGGTCGTGCCGCTCACGCCCTGGATCTTCTCCCACAGCTCGCCGGGGTCGGTGGCGACCTTGGCGTAGTTCTCGCGGAAGGCCTTGCCGTTCATGGCGAACTTCAGCAGGGCATGCACTTCATCGCTGGTGGGCCAGATGTCGCCCAGGTACACATCGCGCCCGCCCTTGCCTTTGCCCACGGGCTCGGTCATCAGGTCCTTGAGCACCGTGCCCGCAATGGCGTAAGCCACCACCAGCGGTGGGCTGGCCAAAAAGTTGGCCTTGAGGTTGGGGTGAATGCGCGCCTCGAAGTTGCGGTTGCCCGACAGCACGGCCGCGCACACCAGGTCATTGCTGGTGATGACCTCGTTGAGCTCGGGCGTCAGGTCGCCCGCATTGCCGATGCAGGTGGTGCAGCCGTAGCCCGCCAGCGCAAAGCCCAGCTTTTCCAGGTACGGCAGCAGCCCGGTCTGCGTGAGGTATTCGGTGACGATGCGCGAGCCGGGGGCCAGCGAGGTCTTGATGTGCGGCTGCACCTTGAGCCCCGCCTCCACCGCCTTCCTGGCCAGCAGGCCCGCGGCCAGCAGCACGCTGGGGTTGCTGGTGTTGGTGCAACTGGTGATGGCGGCGATCAGCACATCACCATTGCCCACGGTAGGGTCAGCCCCCTTGGCGGGCAAAGTGGCCGTGCGGGCATGGTCGTGTGCGGTGGCCAGTGCCGGTTTGTTGGCCTCCATCTCCACCACCGAGCGCGGAGCACCCGCCGGGGTGGGCTTGCCGTCCGGTGCCACAT
>DATLGV010000613.1:0-2957 GCA_035540275.1 Acidovorax sp.
TCGTGGAACGGCTTGGCCGTGCCCGCCAGGACGCCCCCGGCCGTCGTGGAGCGCCTCTCGCGCGAGGTGCAGGCCGCGCTGGCCCAGCCCGACGTGAAGAAGCGCCTGCGGGAACTGAACCTCAACGCCCAGGGCAGCACCCCCGCGCAGCTGGGCGAGCACCTGGCGGCCGATGTGCGCCGCTGGAGCGACGTGATCGCACGCGCCCGCATTCCCCGGCAGTAGGCGGGTGGTTGCTCGGTAGCGGCTACCTTTTGCGTGCCCGGGATGTTTTCATGGCTGGCGATGCTTCGCCTCCTGGGAAAACGCTGTGCTCCACATCCAGCCAGGGCGGGTTTTCCGCGTACATGGCGGCCACCATCTCCTTGATGGCCGGGATGTACCAGGCGTGGTCGTTGAGCCGGTGGCTCATGATGATGGGCGAGGTGATGCGCGGGTCGTCGATCAGCAGGTAGCGCAGGTCGCTGCGCAGCCGCGCCGACGCCGGGATCAGGCACACGCCGGACTCCGCGGCCACCAGGCCCAGCGCGGTCTGGATTTCGCGCACCTCATGCACCTCCGAGGGGCGCACCGCATGGTCGTTGAGCAGGCTCAGCACATGGTCGGCAAAGCTGGGCCGGGGCTCCTTGGGGTACACGATGAGTTTTTGCCCTTCCAGCGCGCTGAGCGCAATGCGGCTGGAGTCCCCCGCCAAGGGGGAGTCGGGCGGCAGGGCCAGCACCAGCCGCTCCTCGCGCAGGATCGTGCGGGCCACGGTGGAGTCGTTGCCCCGCACCCGCCCGAACCCCACGTCAATGCGGCCGGATTTCAGCGCCGCGAACTGCTGCTGGGACGTGAGCTCCACCAGCTGGATGTCCACGTCCGGATGCAGGTGGCGCAGCTTGCGCACCAGCATGGGCAAGCCCCCATACAGCGTGGACGCCACAAAACCGATCGACAGCGTGCGCTGCTGGTTCAGCCCGATCTGGCGCGTGGCCGTCTTGAGCTGATCGAGCCGGTTGATGATCTGCAGCGCCTGCTCGTAGAACATGCGCCCCGCCTCGGTCAGGCGCAGAGGCCGGCTGTTGCGCAGGATGAGCTGCACGCCCAGTTCCTCCTCCAGCAACTGGATCTGCCGGCTCAGCGGTGGCTGCGCAATGTGCAGCACCTCCGAGGCGCGCGTGAAGTTGCGTGCATCGGCCACGGCAACGAAATACTTGAGTTGGCGGACATCCATCAGGGTAAACCATAGGTTGGCGAATGGCGCATTCGCAAGTGGTTGATTTTTATGGGTATATGACAGAACTATACCTTGAGGGTATGGATTAAGACCTATTTGGTGTTGGATTGCCCGGGGGGTGCCAGCGTCCAATTCAGTCCATGCAATACACACAACGTCCCGAGTCTTCTGCCCGCGCCGCCGTCATCGAGCGCGTCGAGACCCTGCTGCTGGACCTGCCCACGATCCGCCCGCACCAGCTGTCCATGGCCACCATGAACGGCCAGACCCTGATGCTGGTCCGCATCTACTGCGCGGATGGCACGGTGGGCGTGGGCGAGGGCACCACCATCGGCGGCCTGGCCTACGGCGCCGAATCGCCCGAAGGCATGAAGCTGGCAGTGGACACCTACTTTGCCCCGCTGCTCATCGGCGCGGATGCCAACCATGTGCCCGCCATCATGGCGCGGCTGAACAAGGCCATCAAGGACAACCGGTTTGCCAAGTGCGCGATCGAGACGGCCCTGTACGACGCACTGGGCCACCGCACCGGCTTGCCGGTCTCGCAGCTGCTGGGCGGCCGCGTGCGCGACAGCCTGCCCATCGCGTGGACCCTGGCCTCCGGTGACACGGGCAAGGACATTGATGAGGCGGAGCGCATGCTGGCCCAGCGCCGCCACAACATCTTCAAGCTCAAGATCGGCCGCCGTGCCGTGGCCGACGATGTGGCCCACGTGGCCGCCATCAAGAAGGCGCTGGGTGACCGCGCCTCGGTGCGCGTGGACGTGAACATGGCCTGGAGCGAGCTCGATGCGCAGCACGGCCTGGCTGGACTGGTGGATGCCGGCTGCGACCTGGTCGAGCAGCCCGTGGCCTCGGTGGAAGCCCTGGCGCGCCTCAAGGGCCGCCATGCCATCGCGGTGATGGCCGACGAATCGCTCACGGGCCCGGCCTCTGCCTTCGCCCTGGCCCGCGTGGCCGGTGCCGACGTGTTTGCCATCAAGATCGAACAGTCGGGCGGCCTGCTCGAAGCGCTGCAGGTGGCGGCCATTGCCGATGCCGCCGGCATCGAGCTCTACGGCGGCACCATGCTCGAAGGGGCCGTAGGCACCATGGCATCGGCCCATGCGTTCGCCACGTTCCGCACCTTGCAGTGGGGCACCGAACTGTTCGGCCCCCTGCTGCTCACCGAAGAGATTCTGGCGGAGCCCCTGCAGTACCGAGATTTCCAGCTGGCGGTTCCGACGACGCCAGGCCTTGGAATTGCGCTGGACGAGGACCGTGTCCAGCACTTCCGTCGCGACCGGAAACGCGGCAGCGCAGTGGGGGCGGTGTCCACCGCCGCTGCAGCGCACTGAGCACCGCACGCGTCTTTCACCCCCTCTGTTCCGTACACGCACCCATCCCAAGATCCAAGGAGATAACCATGGCGACCCACATTTTCAACACCCCCGAAGTCCAGGACTTTCTGCGCCTGGCCAGCGGCCTGACGCAGTCCGGCGGCAACCCCCGCGCCAAGCAGATCGTGCACCGCCTGCTGTCGGACCTGTTCAAGGCCATCGACGACCTGGACATCACGTCCGATGAGTACTGGGCCGGTATTGCCTACCTGAACACGCTGGGCGCCCGTGGCGAAGCCGGCCTGCTGTCGCCCGGCCTAGGCCTGGACCGCTTCCTGGACATGCGCATGGACGCCAAGGACCAGGAGCTGGGCATTGAAAACGGCACGCCCCGCACCATCGAGGGCCCGCTGTACGTG
>DATLGV010000614.1:0-3522 GCA_035540275.1 Acidovorax sp.
ACAGCGACCGCAGTCCGCACCGAAAAAGACACCTTCGGCCCCATCGATGTACCCGCCGACCGGCTGTGGGGGGCGCAGACGCAGCGCTCGCTGCACCACTTCGCGATCTCGGGCGAGCGCATGGCGCCCGAGCTGATCCGCGCGCTGGCCCAGGTCAAGCGGGCCAGCGCCTACGTGAACCACGCGCTGGGCCTGCTCGATGCGGCCAAGACCACGGCCATCGTGGCGGCAGCGGACGAGGTGATTGGCGGCGGCCACCTGCAGGAGTTTCCGCTGGTGGTGTGGCAGACCGGATCGGGCACGCAGACCAACATGAACATGAACGAGGTGCTGGCCAACCGCGCGAGCGAGTTGCTGGGCGGCCCGCGCGGCGAGGCGCGGCTGGTGCACCCCAATGACGAGGTGAACAAGAGCCAGTCAAGCAACGACGTGTTCCCCACCGCCATGCACCTGGCGGCGGTGGACGCGCTGATGCACCGCCTGCTGCCCGCGCTGCACGGCCTGCGCACCACGCTGGCGGCGAAGGCCAAGGCGTTTGATGGCATTGTGAAGATTGGCCGCACACACCTGCAGGACGCCACACCCCTCACGCTGGGCCAGGAGATCTCGGGCTGGGTGGCGCAGCTGCAGCATGGCGAACAGCATGTGCGCGCCGCGCTGCCGCACCTGTGCGAGCTGGCCCTGGGCGGCACAGCGGTGGGCACGGGGCTCAATGCGCCTGCCGGCTATGCGCAGGCAGTAGCCAGGGAGCTGGCCGACCTGACCGGCTTGCCGCTGGTCACCGCCCCCAACAAGTTCGAGGCCCTGGCCAGCTGCGATGCGCTGGTGCATGCCCATGGCGCGCTCAAGACCCTGGCGGCCAGTCTGATGAAGATTGCCAATGACGTGCGCTGGCTGGCCAGCGGCCCGCGCAGCGGGCTGGGCGAGATCACCATCCCCGAGAACGAGCCGGGCTCGTCCATCATGCCGGGCAAGGTCAACCCCACGCAGTGCGAGGCGCTGACCATGTTGTGCGCGCAGGTGCTGGGCAACGACGTGGCCATCAACATCGGCGGGGCCTCGGGCAACTTCGAGCTGAATGTGTTCCGCCCGATGGTGATCCACAACTTTCTGCAGAGCGTGCGCCTGCTTGCCGACGGCATGGCCAGCTTCAACGAGCACTGCGCCGTGGGCATCGAGCCGAACCAGGCGCGCATCAACGACCTGGTGGAGCAGTCGCTGATGCTGGTGACGGCGCTGAACCCGCACATTGGCTATGACAAGGCGGCCTTCATTGCCAAAAAGGCGCACCAGGAGGGCACCAGCCTGCGCGCCGCTGCTGTGGCCTCGGGCCATGTGACGGGCGAGCAGTTTGATCAGTGGGTGGTGCCTGTGCAGATGGTGGGGCGTTGAGTCTGTACGGCTGTGTTGTAAGGATGTTCGGCGCTTTGGAGAGAAATGCGTCGATGGCGCGGCTTCCATATGCCCTGGAAGCTATCAAACCGATAGTTTTCGGCCCCGGGGTGTGGATGGCTGGCTCCCCGCCCGTCAGGCCGTTGGCAGGCCTTCGTGGTTCGGGTCCAGCGCAAAGCCCACGCCATACACCGAGCGGATCCAGTCGCTGCCATCCGTGCTGGCGGCCTTGAGTTTTTTGCGCAGGTTCTTGATGTGGCTGTCGATGGCGCGCTCGTTCACATCCAGCGTGTCGTCATAGGCCTGGTCCAGCAACTGGGCGCGCGAGAAGATGCGCCCGGTCTGCCGCGCCAGCACCTGCAGCAGCCTGAACTCGCGCCGCGTGAGGCCCAGCGGCGTGCCGTGCAACGTGGCTTGCCAGTGGGACTCGTCCAGCATCAAGGCGGCGGTGGTTGTCTGGTGGGCTGGTGGCTCCTGCGCGGCAGTGGTGCGGCGCAGCACGGCCTTGACGCGGGCCACCACCTCGCGCGGCGAGAAGGGCTTGCAGATGTAGTCGTCGGCGCCCAGCTCCAGCCCGATGAGTCGGTCCACTTCTTCGACGCGGGCCGTAAGCATGATGATGGGGTGCTGCGTGTGGCGCCGGGCCTGGCGCATGATCTCCAGCCCGTCGATGCCGGGCAGCATGATGTCCAGCAGCGTGAGGTCGGGCGGTGTGGTGATGAGGCTGGCGAGGGCTGCACGGCCCTCGGCCTGGTGCTCCACCGTGTAGCCCGCGTGGCGCAGGTAGTCCACCACGATGGTGGCGATGTCGGGTTCGTCTTCGACGACAAGGATGCGGGGGCTCATGAAGGGTTGTCCAGCAAGGGCAGCTGCAGCGTGATGCGCAGGCCGCCGAGGGGGGAGGGTTCGGCCGTCAGTGTGCCGCCGTGGGCGAGCACGATGGCGCGGCAGATCGCCAGGCCCAGTCCTGATCCGCCGTGGTCGCGGTTGCGCGAGGTTTCGGCGCGGTACAGGCGGTCAAAGATGCGGGGCAGCTCGTGCGCGGGCACGCCGGGTGCGCTGTCGTCCAGCTGCACCTGCAGCTGCGGGACTCCATCGGCCGGTGGCAGCAGGCGTGCCGCAATGCGCAGCAGGCCGCCCGCATCGGTGTAGCGCAGGCTGTTTTCCAGCAGGTTCAAAAACACCTGGTGCAGTTGCTGCGCGTCGCCGCGCACCAGGGGCGCGGGCTGGGCGGTCAAGGCGTCCAGGCCGGTGGTGTCCACATCAATCCCGGCCTGCGCCAGACGGGGGCGCATGGACGCCAGCGCCTCGGCCAGCAGCGACAGCGGGTGCACGGGTACCTGGGCCGAGGGCGCGCTGGTGCCCGCTGCATCCAGGCTGGCGCGCAGGTCGCCCACCAGCTGGATCAGCCGCATCACCTGCCGGTGCAGGCGCAGCGCAGTCTTGTCGTCAAAGGGGCGGATGCCGTCCTGCACGGCCTCGATCTCGGCGCGCATGGCGGCCAGGGGCGTGCGCAGCTCGTGGGCCACGTCGCCCAGCCACTGGCGGCGGCTGGCCTCGATGCTGCCCAGCTGTTCGGCCATGGTGTTGAAGGTGCGGGCCAGCTGGGCCAGTTCGTCGTTGCCATGCACGGGCACGCGGGTGTGCAGGTGGCCTTGCGCGATGCCGCGCGCGCCGGTGGCCAGGGCCTCGACCGGGGCCAGCCAGCGCCGCGCGAGCCAGCCCGACAGCAGCAATGCCAGCGCCAGGCCGGCGAGGCCGGTCCACGCCACAAAGCCCAGGTGCTGGGCCAGAAAGGCCTGGTCGGCCTCGCTGCGCACGCCCTGGGGCGGAGCAAGCACCAGGTGGCCAATGACCTGGCCGCTGGCGCCGCGCAATGCCAGGCGGGCGCCCCCGGGCTGGGGCGCAGTGCCTGCGACTAACTGGTCTTGCGCGTCCAGCAGGCCCAGGCGGGGGTAGATGTCATCCGGGTGGCGCTGGGGCGGCGCAGCGCCCCGGTCCATGGGGCGCAGGTCGTCGTTGGGCGGGCGCGGGGGCGGGCCATTGCCCGGGTCGGTGCCACGGCCACCCTGGCTGTCGTTGGCCGCAGGGGCACTGGCCGCGCTGTCAGGCTGCGTCCAGAGGCCGGAT
>DATLGV010000615.1:0-16275 GCA_035540275.1 Acidovorax sp.
GGATCTTGGCTTCCAGGCGGATGCCGCTCATGCCGATGGGCTCTTTCACATCCTGCCCGTCGATCACAAACTCTTGTGGCTCCACCAGCAGCAGGCGCTGGTCGCTGCTGATGTTGATGGCCTTGGCGGTCTCCACCACCCGCGCCACGTCGGCAGAGGTGACTTCCTTGTCTTTGACGGCCACCATGCCGCTGGAGTTGAGGCCGCGAATGTGGCTGCCGGTGATGCCGGTGTAGACGCGCTGGATCTTGCAGTCCGCCATCAGCTCGGCTTCTTTCAGGGCCTGCTGGATGCTCTGCACGGTGGCGTCGATGTTGACCACCACGCCGCGCTTGAGACCGTTGCTCGGGGCCACGCCCAAGCCTGCGAGCTTCAGCTCGCCATTGGGCAGAACCTCGGCCACCACAGCCATGACCTTGGCCGTGCCAATGTCCAGCCCCACGACGACGTCTTTGTACTCTCTTGCCATATCAGTCTCTGCCCTTCTCGGTTCTGTCCCGCTGTCCCACCAAGCCCTCGCACCGCCCTCTCGGGGCCCGCAGTGCGCTGCGTCCAGTCTGCGCGCTGCGTTCAGTCCTGTTGTTCCTCATGCCATCACCTCTTGCGCACGGCAGGTGCGCCGCTTGCGTCTGCCGTCACCGTGGTCACACCCCGCAGGCGCAGGGCGTAGCCCCCCGCGTGGCGCAGGTCTGCCGACTCCAGCGCATCCACGCGGCGGCCGTACTGCGCGGCCACCTGGGTGAGGGTGCGCACAAACCGCTGCGTGCGCTGCACCACTTCCTGCGGCGTGCCGCCTCCCAGCTCCACCACGGCCTCGCTGTCGAGGGTGGCGCGCCAGCCGCCCCGCCCTGTCAGCACCAGCTCTTCCACGTCCAGCCCCAGGGGCTTGAACACCGGCTCCAGCAGCCCGTACATCTGCAGCACCTCGGCCGAACTGCCTGCGGGCCCCTGCAGGCGCGGCAGGCCTTCCTGTTCCACATCGCCCACATTCGCCTCGAAGACTTCGCCCTGGCTGTTGACCAGCGCCGAGCCGGTGTCCGGGCCCCAATACGCCACGGCGTCGTGCTCCTGCAGCTCCACGCGCAGGCTTCCGGGGTAGACCCGCCGCACCTGTGCGCGGCGCACCCAGGGCACCTGCTCGAAGGCCTCGCGGGCGGCGCGCAGGTCCACCGTGAAGAAGTTGCCCACCAAATGTGGCGCTACATTGGCCCGCAGCGTCACCGCGTTGTTGTGCACCAGTTCGCCCTGCACCACGATGCGTGCAATCGCAAAGCCGGGGTAGCGCAGCACCCACCCCACCCCCGCCGCCAGCACGGCCATGGCGCAGCCCACGAACAGGACCGAAGCGGTCAGGTTCATGAGCTTGACGTCCAGGGGTGCGGGCAGCGTCTGGGTCATCAGCCGGCCTTTGGTTTTGCAGGCGTGTCCAGTGCGGCATCCGCCAGGATGCGCAGACACAGCTCTTCGTAGCTGATGCCCGAGGCCCGGGCCGACATGGGCACGAGCGAATGGCCAGTCATGCCAGGGGATGTGTTCATCTCCAGCAGGAAGGGCTTGCGGTCGCTCGCGCGGATCATCAGGTCGGCACGGCCCCAGCCACGGCAGCCCAGGGTGCGGTAGGCCTCCAGCACGATGCGCTGGATCTCTCGCTCCTCGGCCTCGGGCAGGCCGCTGGGGCACTGGTACTTCACGTCGTCGGTGAAGTACTTGTTCTGGTAGTCGTAGGCACCATCGGGCGCCACGATGCGGATCACCGGCAGTGCGCGGGCATTGGCCCCCTGGCCCAGCACGGGGCAGGTCACCTCTTCGCCCTCGATGAATTCTTCGCACAGCACGTCGGGGTCGTACTGGGCCGACAGCTGCACGGCCTCCTGCATGTCCGAATAGCCACGCACCTTGGTCACGCCGATGGACGATCCTTCGCGTGGTGGCTTGACGATGAGGGGCAGGCCCAGCTCGTCAGGCACGGTGCGCACCACCTCGCGCTGCTGCCGGTCGGGGGCCAGCCACACGTAGCGTGGCGTGGGCAGGCCCTCGGCCAGCCACACCCGCTTGGTCATGACTTTGTCCATGGCGATGGCCGACGCCATCACGCCGGGGCCGGTGTACGGAATGCGCAGCAGCTCCAGCGCGCCCTGCACCGTGCCGTCTTCGCCATGGCGGCCATGCAGTGCGATGAAGCAGCGCGCATAGCCGTCGCGCTTCAAATCGCCCAGCGCGTTCTGTGCGGGGTCAAACGCATGGGCATCCACGCCACGCGAGCGCAGCGCCTGCAACACGCCGCTGCCCGACATCAGCGACACCTCGCGCTCGGCCGAGTCCCCGCCCATCAGGACGGCGACCTTGCCCAGCGATTTCACGTCGATAGGGGATTCAGGAAGGGTCATGCTGCGCTCCCTTCGTGCGCTTTCAGCTCATTATTTTGTAGCATCTCAACCACCTTGCCAGGCACGGCGCCAATCGAGCCGGCACCCATGCACATCACCACGTCGCCTGCGCGTGCGTTGTCGGCGATGGCCTGGGGCAGATCGGCCACGTTGTCCACAAACACGGGCTCCACCCGCCCCGCCACCCGCAGGGCACGGGCCAGCGAGCGCCCATCGGCAGCCACGACCGGCGCCTCGCCAGCGGCGTACACCTCGGTGAGCAGTACCGCGTCGGCATGGCCGATCACCTTGACGAAGTCTTCGAAGCAGTCGCGCGTGCGGGTGTAGCGGTGCGGCTGGAAGGCCAGCACCAGCCGCCGCCCGGGGAACGCGCCACGTGCGGCCGCCAGCGTGGCGGCCATCTCGACGGGGTGGTGGCCGTAGTCGTCGATGACGGTGAAGGTGCCGCCATCCTTCGCGGGCAGGTCGCCATAGCGCTGGAAGCGGCGGCCCACGCCCTTGAAGCCCGCCAGCGCGCGCTGCACGGCTTCGTCGGGGATGTTCAGCTCCACCGCCACGGCAATGGCCGACAGCGCGTTGAGCACGTTGTGCTCGCCCGCAAGATTGAGCACCACCTCCATGTCGGGCAGCGTGACGCCGTTGCGCCGCTGCACCGTGAAGCGCATCTGGCCGGCCTCGGCGCGCACGTTGATGGCACGCACCTGGGCGTCTTCCGAGAAGCCGTAGCTGGTGATCGGGCAGGTCACGCTTTGCAGGATGTCGCGCACGGCAGGGCTGTCCACACACAGGATGGCCGTACCGTAGAACGGCATGCGGTGCAGAAAATCCACAAACGCGCCCTTGAGCCGACCGAAGTCGTGGCCGTAGGTCTCCATGTGGTCGGCGTCGATATTGGTCACCACCGCCATCACGGGCAGCAGATTCAGGAACGACGCGTCGGACTCATCGGCCTCGACCACGATGTAGTCGCCGCTGCCCAGCTTGGCATTGGCGCCCGCGCTGTTGAGCTTGCCGCCAATCACGAAGGTCGGGTCCAGTCCCGCCTCGGCCAGCACGCTGGTCACGAGGCTGGTGGTGGTGGTCTTGCCGTGCGTGCCGGCAATGGCGATGCCCTGCTTGAGGCGCATCAGCTCGGCCAGCATCAGTGCGCGCGGCACCACCGGGATCTTTTTCTCACGCGCTGCCAGCACTTCGGGGTTGTCAGAAGTGACCGCTGTGGACGTGACCACGGCGTCGGCACCATCGATGTGCGCGGCCGCGTGGCCCAGGCAGGTCTTGATGCCCAGGTCGGCCAGGCGGCGCAACGTGGCACTGTCGGCCAGGTCAGAGCCCGAGATGCGGTAGCCCAGGTTGAACAGCACTTCGGCGATGCCGCTCATGCCGGCACCGCCCAGGCCTACGAAATGGATATGGCGAATCGCATGTTTCATAGAGCCTGTCCAAAGTCTTTTCGTGGTGCCCGCAAAGCAGCAAAAGATCGCAATCTAGGCGCGCGCCGCAGCCCATGCTGGCGGCCTGGGCAAGGCGCGCAACAACGAGTGCGGACTTTTGCTGCCTTGCCCGAAGGGTTGCCCCGCAAAGGCGGCATCTGCGGCGTTGCCCATCCTCGCTGCACACCAGTGCAGCTTGCGGTGGGCGCCTTGCACCTGCCGCCTTTGCGGGGCAACGGGCGCCACGAAAAGACTTTGGACAGGCTCATGCCAACTCCTCGCAGGCAGTCACCACCTCGCGGGTGGCGTTGATTTTTTGCATGTTTTTGGCCTTGAGCGCCACATCCACCAACGTGGACCGCTCCAATTTCAATAGCATTTCAGACAGCCCCTGCGGCGTCAGGTCGCGCTGCTGCACCAGCCAGCCGCCGCCCGCATTCACCAGGAACTGCGCGTTGGTGGTCTGGTGGTCATCCACAGCCGACGGGAAGGGCACGAAGATGGACGCAGCGCCCACGGCCGCGATCTCGGTGACGGTGCTCGCCCCCGCCCGGCAGACGATGATGTCGGCCGCTGCAAACGCGCTGGCGGTGTCGTCGATGAAAGGCGTCAGCTCTGCCTCGACCCCTGCTGCGGCGTAGTTGGCACGCAGCGCGTCGGTCTGCGCCGCACCGCTCTGGTGGACCACGGTGGGGCGCCGGTCGGCAGGCATCAGCGCGATGGCCTGGGGCACGATCTCGTTGAGCGCCCGCGCGCCCAGGCTGCCGCCCACCACCAGCAGGCGCAGCGGGCCACTGCGGGCCGCAAACCGCTCGGCGGGGCCGGGCTGCTGCGTGAAGGCGGTGCGCAGGGGGTTGCCCACCCACTGGCCCTTTTTAAACACGTTGGGGAAAGCAGTGAACACCCGGTCGGCCACACCGGCCAGCACCTTGTTGGCCATGCCAGCCACTGAGTTCTGCTCGTGCAGCACCAGGGGCTTGCCCGCGAGCACGCCCATCATCCCACCCGGAAAAGTGATGTAGCCACCCAGGCCCACCACCACGTCGGGCTTCACACGGCGCACGACCTGCAGCGCCTGCCAGAACGCGCGCAACAGGCGCAGCGGCAGCAGGGCCAGCGTGACGAGCCCTTTGCCGCGCACGCCCGAGAAATCGATGAGCTCCAGCGCAAAGCCGTGCTGCGGCACGATGCGCGACTCCATGCTGCCGGGCGCGCCCAGCCAGTGCACACGCCAGCCGCGCGTGCGCAGCTCTTCGGCCACGGCCAGGCCGGGGAAGATGTGGCCGCCGGTGCCACCGGCCATGATGAGGGCGGTCTTCTGCGTCATACCCGCCCCCCACGCATCGAATGCTGCGCATTCGGCAGCGTTGCACGCTGCTGCAGCTTGTTGTGGTGAAACAAACTCCTCATACGCGGCCTCCGCGCATCGAATGCTCCGCATTCGGCAGCGTTGCACGCTGCTGCAACTTGTTTTTGGCGAAACAACCTCCTCATACGCGGCCTCCGCGCATGAGCAGCTTGTTTTCATAGTCAACGCGCAGCACCACCGCCAGCGCCACCAGATTCATCAAAATCGCCGACCCGCCAAAACTCATCAGCGGCAGCGTGAGCCCCTTGGTCGGCAGTGCGCCCAGGTTCACGCCCATGTTGATGAAGGCCTGGAAGCCGATCCAGATCGCCACGCCCTGCGCGACGAGGCCGGCGAAAACGCGGTCCAGCGCGATGGCCTGGCGGCCGATGTGCATGATGCGGCGGGTCATCCACAGGAACAGGATGATGAGCGCCACCACACCCACCAGGCCAAACTCTTCGCCGATCACGGCCATCAGGAAGTCGGTGTGCGCCTCGGGCAGCCAGTGCAGCTTCTCCACGCTGCCGCCCAGCCCCACGCCAAACACCTCGCCGCGCCCGATGGCGATCAGCGAGTGCGACAGCTGGTAGCCCTTGCCCAGCGCGTGCTGTTCGCTGAAGGGGTCCAGATAGGCAAACACGCGCTCGCGGCGCCAGGGCGAGCTGGCAATCATCAGCGCAAAGGCCCCCACCAGCACGCCCGCGATCAGGAAGAACATGCGTGCGTTCACACCGCCCAGAAACAGAATGCCCATGGCGATCACGGCGACCACCATGAAGGCGCCCATGTCGGGCTCGGCCAGCAGCAGCACGCCCACGATGGCCACCGCAGCGCCCATGGGCAGCACGGCGCGGAAGAAACGCTCCTTCACTTCCATCTTGCGCACCATGTAGTCGGCGGCATAGATCAGCACGGCAAACTTGGCCACCTCGGACGGCTGGAAGCCCACGGGGCCCAGGGACAGCCAGCGGCGCGCGCCATTGACCACCTTGCCCACGCCGGGGATCAGCACCGCCACCAGCATGAGCAGCGCCACGATGAACAACCAGGGTGCCACGCGCTCCCACAGCGCCATGGGCACCTGGAACGCCAGCAGCGCCGCCACAAACCCCACCACCAGGTACATCATGTGCCGGGTCAGGAAGTGGGTGGACGCATAGTTGGCAAAGCGCGGGTTGTCCGGCAGGGCAATCGACGCCGAATACACCATCACCAGCCCCCAGGCCAGCAGCGCTACCACCACCCAGAGCAGGGCCTGGTCAAAGCCCAGCACACTCGCGGGCGTGCTGGACGACTGGCGGTACTCGGTGCCGCCCACGCGCACGGGCAACACGTCAGCCGCCTTGCCGGGCAGGCCGCCGAACCAGCCGGTCACGCGTTGGAGCAGGGTGCTGGCGGGTGCCGTCATTGCATGCCCTCCGCCGACTGGCCTGCATCGTCGGCCATCGCCCGCACGGTCTCGCAAAAGACCTGCGCGCGGTGCTCGTAGTCCTTGAACATGTCGAAACTGGCGCAGGCGGGCGACATCAGCACCGCGTCGCCAGAATGGGCGCGCTGCGCGGCCAGTGCGACGGCCTCGGGCAAGGTGCCCGCATCGAGCAGCGGCACGCCCGCGTCCTGGAGCGCAGCGCGGATCAGCGGTGCGTCGCGGCCGATCAGCACCACCGCACGTGCATAGCGCGCGACGGGGGCTGCCAGGGGCGCAAAGTCCTGCCCTTTGCCTTCTCCGCCCAGAATGACCACCAGACGCCGCTCCGTGCCCAGCCCCACCAGCGCTGCCGCCGTGGCGCCTACGTTGGTGCCCTTGCTGTCGTCAAAATATTCCACGCCGTGGATGATGGCCACGGGCTCCACGCGATGCGGCTCGCCCCGGTACTCGCGCAGGCCGTAGAGCATGGGCGCCAGAGGGCAACCCGCTGCCGTGGCCAGCGCCAGCGCCGCCAAGGCGTTGGTAGCGTTGTGGCGGCCCCGGATGCGCAGCGCGTCCGCCGGCATGAGCCGCTGGATGTGCAGGTCTTCTTCGACCTCGTTGCGGCCACGCTTGCGGGTTTCGTCCGCGTCCATGGCGCGCACCAGCCAGGGCATGCCGCTCACCACCTCGATGCCAAAGTCGCCCGGACGCCGGGGCATGTCGCCACCAAAGGTGATGTGCGCGCGCACCTGCGGCTTTTGCAGCTTGACCTTGACGGGCGGCGGAAAAGACTGGACGGCCCCCACGCTTGCCACTGCGTGTGCTGCGCTGCCCCCCAAGGGGGCCGCTGCCGCCTTCGGGCGGCCGGGCGGCGGCAGCATCGCCATCACCACCGTGTCTTCGCGGTTCAGAATCATCAAGCCCGTCTGGCCAAAGATGCGTGCCTTGGCCGCAGCGTAGGCCTCGATGCTGCCGTGCCAGTCCAGGTGATCCTGCGTGATGTTGAGCACCGTGGCGGCTGTGGGCTCGAAGCCGCCTTCACCCCCATTCACGCCATCCAGCTGAAAACTCGACAGCTCCAGCACCCACACGTCGGGCAGGGTGTCTGCACCCAGGTGTTGTGCCAGCGTGTCGAGCAAGGTCGGGCCGATGTTGCCGGCCACAGCCACGCGTTTGCCAGAGCGTTCCACCAGCTGACCGGTGAGCGAGGTCACGGTGGTCTTGCCGTTGGTGCCGGTGATGGCCAGCACAGCGGGGGCATACGCGTGTGAGCCGCGCAACGCAGCCAGGGCCATGGCATACAGGCTCAGCTCGCCACCAGTGCTGATGCCGTTTGCGTGAGCCGCTTCCATTACAGGAGCAACTGCCTCGGGGCTCAGACCTGGCGAACGATAGACCGCCTGCAGGTTCTGCCCCTGCACCAGGCCGGCATCGAATGCCCCCGACACAAACTGCACCTGGGGCAGCTCCTGCTGCAGCGCGGGCAGTTGCGGCGGGGCAGCGCGCGTGTCGGCCACCTTGACCTGTGCACCGCAGCGCACACACCAGCGTGCCATCGCCATGCCCGAGGCGCCCAGGCCCAGGATCAGGATGTGCTGGCCTTGCAACAGGTTCGCAACGCCCTCACGGGCCGGGCCTGCAGGCGCGTCCGGCGCCATGGGCTCATCGGCCTCGGCGGTGCCGACAACGTCCGCACTGTCAGCGCCCCCCGGCTCGGGAGCGGCCACCTCGGCAAAGATCTGCGCCACGAAGTCCGCCGCCGCCTTCGCGGCGGAGACGGCGGGCACGGCCTCGGGGTTCCAGGCGGTGCTGGTGCTTTTGGCTGCGGGCGAAGTGTCTGTGGCCTCGCCACCTGGCGCGGCAACATCGTGCTCCGGATTCGCCTCCGACACTGCGGGCGCTGCGGACGCTTCGTGCACAGGGGCCTGCATGCCAGGATCACCTTCGCGAGTGCCGTCCGCGCCCACCCCGGCCCCTGCCAACGGGGGCATGGCCTCGGGCGTGCCGAGGGGGTCAGGGACAAGAGGATCGTTCGGGTTCATCGCAGTTTCAGCGTGGACAGACCAATCAGACACAGCAGCATGGTGATGATCCAGAAGCGGACGACCACCTGCGTTTCCTTCCAGCCGCTCTTTTCAAAGTGGTGGTGCAGGGGCGCCATCTTGAGCAGGCGGCGGCCTTCGCCGTAGCGCTTCTTGGTGTACTTGAACCAGGTCACCTGCAGCATCACCGACAGCGCTTCCACCACGAAGATGCCGCCCATGATGGCGAGCACGATCTCCTGGCGCACGATGATGGCGATGGTGCCCAGGGCACCGCCCAGCGCCAGCGCCCCTACGTCGCCCATGAAAACCTGGGCGGGGTGCGCGTTGAACCAGAGAAAGGCCAGGCCCGCCCCCGCCATGGCCGCGCAGAAGATCAGCAGCTCGCCCGAACCCGGGATGTGCGGGAAAAACAGGTATTTGGAGTACACCGAGCTGCCGGTCACATAGGCAAACACGCCCAGGGCCGAGCCCACCATCACCACAGGCATGATGGCCAGGCCGTCCAGGCCGTCGGTCAGGTTCACCGCATTGCTGGAACCCACGATGACGAGGTAGGTGAGGATCACGAAGCCGAGCACGCCCAGCGGGTAGCTCACCTCTTTGAAGAAGGGCAATTGCAGGCCTGCCTTGGGCGGCAGGTCCAGCGAGAAGCCCGACTGCACCCAGCCCACGAACAGCTCCCACACCTTGGCATTGGAGCTTTCGGAAATGCTGAACACCAGATACAGCGCGGCCATGAGGCCGATCACCGACTGCCAGAAGTACTTCTCGCGCGAGCGCATGCCCTCGGGGTCTTTGTTGACCACCTTGCGCCAGTCGTCCACCCAGCCAATGGCGCCAAAGCCGAGCGTGACGATGAGCACGATCCACACAAAGCGGTTGGACAGGTCAAACCACAGCAGGGTCGAAATGGCGATCGACAGCAGGATCAGCACACCACCCATGGTGGGCGTCCCGCTCTTGGACAGGTGCGACTGCATCGCATAGCCCCGGATGGGCTGGCCGATCTTGAGCGAGGTGAGGATGCGAATCACCTTGGGGCCGGCCACCAGCCCGATGAGCAGCGCCGTCATGGCGGCCATCACCGCGCGGAACGTGAGGTACTGGAACACCCGGAAAAAGCCGAACTCGGGCGACAGGCCCTGCAGCCATTGCGACAGCATCAGCAGCATGTGGCACCTCCGGCGTGGGCTGGCACCGTGCGGGCAATATCAATGCGTTGCGCCATGGTGTCCCTCCCGTGGGTTGATCGGCTTCTGTTGTTGTTCTGTGGGCAGTGCGGCGGCCGTGATGGCCTCGACCACCTGTTCCATCTTCATGAATCGCGATCCCTTGACCAGCACACTGCCGACCATGGGCAGGGCCTGGCGCACCGCATCCTGCAGTGCGCCCATGTCGTTGAAATGCCGGGCAACACCCCCCTGCCCGTCGCCGTACGCGGACGCGGCTTGCTCCGACTGCGCGCCCAGCGCAAACATCGTGGGGATGCCAGCCTCACGGGCCAGTGCCCCCGCCTCGGCATGGAACTGCGGGCCCTGGTCGCCCACCTCGCCCATGTCGCCCATCACCAGCAGTTGCGGGCCAGGCAGTTCGGCCAGCACCTGGATGGCGGCGTGCATGGAATCGGGGTTGGCGTTGTAGGTGTCGTCCACCACCGTGATGTCGCGGCCCGCGACGGACACGCTGAACGCGCGCGAACGGCCCTTGACCGGCGTGAAGTCGCGCAACCCCTGGGCAATGGCCGCGACGGGTGCGCCCGCTGCCAGCGTGCACGCCGTAGCTGCCAGTGCGTTGGTCACGTTGTGGCGGCCCGCGATGTGCAGGCGGGTCGTGATCTCGCCGCGTGGCGTGGCCAGGGTGACCGCCCAGGCGCCGCGCTCCCAGGTGGCCTGCGCACAGCGGACGTCCCCGCCACCCCCAAAGGTCACTGTGCGGCGGCCAGTCTGCTGCATGGCGAGTGATTGCCACAGGCCCGTGTAGGCATCCCCTGCCGGGAACACGGCCACGCCATCGGCCGGCAGGCTGGCAAACACCGAGCCGTTTTCGCGGGCCACGGCCTCAACGGAGTGCATGAACTCCAGATGCTCGCGCTGCGCGTTGTTGACCAAGGCCACCGTGGGCTGGGCCATGGCAGCCAGCGTGGCGATCTCGCCGGGGTGGTTCATGCCCATCTCGATCACGGCGGCGCGGTGGCTGGCGCGCAGGCGCATCAGCATCAGCGGCACACCGATGTCGTTGTTGAAATTGCCCTGCGTGGCGAACGCAGCCTCGCCCTGCCAGGCACGCAGGACGGACGCAATCATCTGCGTCACCGTGGTCTTGCCGTTGCTGCCCGTCACGCCGATCAGCGGCAGGTGGAATTGCGTGCGCCAGCCAGTGGCCAGTGCGCCCAGCGCCGCCAGGCTGTCGGGCACTTCGATACCGGGCAAGCCCGCGGCGTCCAGGCCACCGTGCGCAATAGCGGCCGCAGCGCCGCCAGCACGGGCATCGGCCAAGAAGGCGTTGGCATCAAAACGTTCGCCCTTGAGAGCCACAAACAAATCGCCCGGCTGCAACGTGCGCGTGTCGGTGTGCACGCGCGCCAACGGAGTGGCGCCATCGCCCACCAGACGGGCGGAGTGAATACGCGGCTGCAGCAGCGCCCAGGCTTGCTGCAGTGTCATGACGGGTTCAAAACTGTTCATGCCCATGTGTGGGCTCCTCGGGCCTGCAGCGCAGCCTGCGCGTGGGCCATGTCGGAGAACGGCACGCGCACGCCTGCCGTCTCCTGGGTGTCTTCATGGCCCTTGCCGGCAATCAGCACCACATCGGCGGGCGCGGCTTCGGCAATGGCCTGGGCAATGGCGGCCGCACGGTCGGGCTCGGCGCGCACGGTGCCACCGGCGATCGTGCCCTGCAGGATCTGGTGCAGGATGGCGGCCGGGTCTTCGCTGCGGGGGTTGTCGCTGGTCACCAGCACCTGGTCGGCCTGCTGCTGGGCCACCGCGCCCATCAGCGGGCGCTTGCCCGCGTCGCGGTCGCCGCCGCAGCCGAACACACACCACAACTGCCCGCCGCGCTCGGCAGCCAGGGGGCGCAGGGCTTGCAGGGCCTTGTCCAGAGCGTCAGGGGTGTGGGCGTAGTCCACGGCCACCAGGGGTTGGCCCGCCGCCACCAGGCGCTGCATGCGGCCCGGCACGGGCTGCAGGCTGGCGCAGGCGCGCACGGCGCGGTCCAGCGGCACGCCCAGGCTGCGCAGCGTGGCCAGCACGCCCAGCAGGTTCTGCACGTTGTATTGGCCGATCACCCGGGTTTGCAGCAGATGGCGATCCGCGCCCTCGACCACGGTGAAACGCAGGCCTTGGTCGCCCAGGGTGATGTCCTGCGCAACCAGGCGCGCAGCCCCCTGGGCCGAGATGCCCCACAGATCCAGCGCCCCGCCCTTCAGGTCGCCATGCAATTGGGCGCCTGCGGGGTCGTCCACATTGATGATGGCGGCCTGCAGGCCGGGCCAGTCGAACAGCGCGCGCTTGGCCAGCCAGTAGTCGGCCATGCTGCCGTGGTAGTCCAGGTGGTCCTGCGTGAAGTTGGTGAAGATGGCCGCGTGGATGTGCGTGCCGTCGAGCCGGGCTTCGGCCAGTCCAATCGACGAGGCCTCGATGGCGCAGGCACCGAGGCCCTGCGCCACAAACCGGGCAAACGCACGCTGCAGGCGCACCGGGTCGGGCGTGGTCATGCCGGTGGAGGTCAGCGCGGGAGGCACCCCCATGCCCAAGGTGCCCACCAGCGCACATTGATCCTGTCCTGGTCGCTCCTCATTCGATAGCGCGTTCAGCGCGCCCGCCAGCCACCACGCCGTGCTGGTCTTGCCATTGGTTCCGGTCACGGCCAGCACCTTCAGCGGCTGCGTGGGTTGTGCAAACCATTCAGCGGCGATGGGTCCTGTGGCTGCCTTGAGGCCTGGCAGCGCAGCCATGTGATCGCCCTCGAACGCGAAAGCCTCGACCCCTGCCTGTTCGACCAGGCATGCAGTCGCGCCGCGCACCATGGCGTCGGCCACATGCGCGCGGCCATCGGTGGCGGCACCGGGCCAGGCAATGAAGCCGTCGCCGGGCGTGATCTGGCGGCTGTCGGTGTGCAGGGTGCCGGTGACGCGCGTGCGCAGCCATTGCACGGCCTCGCTGGCGGTCTGCAGGGTGTGGAGCGGCGCCTGCATCACAGCGACTCCTCCACCGCATTGGCCACGATCTGTGGCTTGACGGCCATGTCGGGCTGCACGCCCATCATGCGCAGCGTCTGCTGCACCACCTCGCTGAACACCGGCGCGGCCACGGCACCGCCGTAGAACACGCCGTTGCTGGGCTCGTCGATCATCACGGCCACGATGATGCGGGGCTTGTCGATGGGCGCCATGCCGGTGAACCAAGCGCGGTATTTGCCCGAGGCGTAGTTCTTGCCCACCTGCTTACGCGCCGTGCCCGACTTGCCGCCCACCGAGTAACCCACGGTCTGCGCCTTCTGGCCCGTGCCGCCGGGGCCTGCGGCCATCTGCAGCATCTTGCGCACCTGGTCGGCCGTGCGCTCGGAAAACACGGGCACGCCCACGGCGGGCTCGGGGGTCTTGAGCATGGTGGCGGGAATGACCCGGCCGCCATTGGCAAACACGGTGTAAGAGCGCGCCATCTGGAACAGGCTGGCCGACAGACCGTAGCCGTACGACATGGTGGCCTGCTCCACGGGGCGCCAGCTCTTGTAAGGGCGCAGGCGGCCCGTCACCACCCCCGGGAAGTGCAGTTGCGGCTTCTGGCCAAAGCCTGCGGCCGAGAAGGTTTCCCACATCTCGCGCGCGGGCATCTGCATGGCCAGCTTGGTGGTGCCCACGTTGCTGGACTTCTGGATCACGCCTTCCACCGTGAGCACACCGTAGTTGTGCGTGTCCGAGATCGTGGAGCCGGTGATGGTGATGCGCCCGGGGTTGGTGTCCACGATGGTCTCGGGACGCACGCGGCCTGTCTCCAGCGCGAGGCCGATCGTGAACGGCTTCATGGTGGAGCCGGGCTCGAACACGTCGGTCAGCGCGCGGTTGCGCAGCTGCTCACCGGTGAGGTTCTGGCGCCTGTCGGGCACGTAGCTGGGGTAGTTGGCCAGCGCCAGCAGCTCGCCGGTGTGGGCATCGAGCACCACCACGCTGCCCGCCTTGGCCTTGTGCGCGGCCACCTGGTCGCGCAGCTTCTGGTACGCAAAGAACTGCACCTTGCTGTCGATGGACAGCTGCATGTCCTTGCCATCGACCGGGGGCACGGTTTCGCCCACGCTTTCAACCACGCGACCCAGGCGGTCCTTGATCACGCGGCGCGAACCCGGCTTGCCCGCCAGCTCCTTGTCGAACGCCAGCTCCATGCCTTCCTGGCCGTGGTCTTCCACATTGGTGAAGCCCACCACGTGCGCGGCGGCCTCGCCCTCGGGGTATTGGCGCTTGTATTCCTTGCGCTGGTAGATGCCCTTGATGTCCAGGGCCGCAATCTGCTGGCCCACATCCCAGTCGAGCTGGCGCTTGATCCAGACAAAGGTCTTGTCCTCATCCGCCAGCTTCTTCAGCAGGTCGGCCTGCGGCATGTCCAGCAGCTTGGCCAGCTGCTTGAGCTTGGCACGGACCTCGGGCTTGTCCTGGTCCACGTCTTCGGGGATGGCCCAGATGCTCGCAGCGGGTACGCTGGACGCGAGGATCAGGCCGTTGCGGTCCACGATCTTGCCGCGGTTGGCGGGCAGCTCCAGCGTGCGCGCAAACCGCACCTCCCCCTGGCGCTGGAAGAACGCGTTGCCAAACACCTGCACATAGGCGGCCCGCCCGGCCAGCCCCAGAAACCCCAGCGCAATCACCGCCACGATGAACTTGCTGCGCCAGACCGGCGTCTTGCTGGCCAGCAGGGGGCTGGACGTGTAGAGCACGCTGCGGCTCATGGCTGCACCCCGGCCGGCTGCGCCGCAGCCCCTGCTGCTGCGGCAACAACGCCCTGCGGATCGGACACATACTGGGTAATGGCCGGCGTGGCGGTGCGCATGTTCAGCTGCGCACGCGCGATCCTCTCCACCCGCAGCGGCGTGGCCTGGGCGCGCTTTTCCACCTGCAGGCGCTGGTGCTCGGTCTCCAGACGACGCGCCTCGGCCACCGCGCGGTCCAGCTCGGTGAACAGGCGGCGCGATTCGTACTGGGTGTGCACCAGGTAGATCGCGCTGGCCAGCACCGCCAGCAAAAGGACCACGTTCAGCCGGGTCATGCAGCCCCCACGCTCCGCACTGGCGTGTCGTCGCTGCCCCCCGAGGGGGCCGCGTTTTGCCTTGGGGCGGCCCGGCGGCAAAACATCTTGCTCATGCCGACACCTCGGTGCGCTCGGCCACGCGCATGATGGCGCTGCGCGAGCGGGGATTGGCCTCGACCTCGGCCGCACTGGGCTTGATGCGGTCGAGCGCGATGAGCTTCATGGCCTGGGGCGCCGCAAAGGGCGCACGGCGGTCGTAAACCTCCTTGGAATGCTTGGCGATGAACTGCTTGACGATGCGGTCTTCGAGGGAATGGAAGCTGATGACCACCAGCCGCCCGCCCGGCTGCAGTACCGAGAGGCTGGCCTCTAGCGCCTGTTGCAGCTCCTCAAGCTCGGCGTTGATGAAAATCCGAAGAGCTTGAAATGTGCGCGTTGCAGGGTTCTGGCCCGGCTCGCGGGTTTTGACCGCGCCAGCCACGAGGTCGGCCAGTTCTGCGGTGGTTGCAAGAGGACCCCGTTCTTCGCGCCGCGCAACAATCGCCTTTGCAATGGGGCCAGCAAACCGTTCTTCACCGTAGTCACGTATCACCTCCGCAATCTGACCGACTTCGGCCGTGGCCAACCAATCGGCCACGCTTTCGCCGCGCGTGGTGTCCATGCGCATGTCCAGCGGACCGTCAAAACGGAAACTGAAGCCCCGCTCGGGGCTGTCGATCTGGGGCGAGCTCACGCCCAAGTCCATCAGCACGCCCGCAGCGCTGGCAGTCGGCAGGTCGGCCAGATGGCGAAAACCTTCGTGCCGAATGGAAAAACGCGCATCGGTGATGCGCGTTGCTTCGGCGATGGCCTCGGGGTCCTTGTCAAAGGCCACCAGGCGCCCCTGGGGGCCGAGCCGGAGCAGGATGAGGCGGGAGTGCCCTCCGCGCCCAAACGTCGCATCGACCCAGGTGCCGGAAGGCTCCGGGCCTGCGCCGCCCAGGAGGGCGTCCACAGCCTCATTCAGCAGGACGGTGGTGTGTTGCAAGGGAGATGTCACAGCGCGCCTCAGAAGGAGAAGTCCTTGAAGACATCCGGCATCTCGCCCTGCATGGCCTTGGCTTCCTGCTCGTCGTAGGTGGCCTTGTCCCAGAGCTCGAAATGGTTGCCCATGCCCAGCAGCATGGTGTCTTTGGAGATACCGGCGGCTTCGCGCAGCTCGGGGGAGATCAGCACACGGCCGGTGGCGTCCATGTCCACATCCATGGCGTTGCCCAGAAAGATGCGCTTCCACCATTGGGCGGACATGGGCAGCTGGGCGATGCGCTCGCGGAACTTCTCCCACTCAGGGCGGGGAAAGACCATGAGGCAGCCGTGCGGGTGCTTGGTGATGGTGAGCTGGCCCGATGCCGTGGCCGCGAGGACGTCACGAT